>JBGSOI010000029.1:0-97847 GCA_041739215.1 Akkermansiaceae bacterium | reverse complement strand
TGCGCGAGGCGGCGCTCGCCTGCGGGGCCTCGAAATGGCAGACCATCCAGCGCATCGTCCTGCCCGCCTCGCTGCCCGGGATTCTAACCGGCGTGATCCTCGCGATGGCGCGCGGCGCCGGCGAGGTGGCGCCGCTGATGCTCGTCGGCGTGGTGAAGCTGGCCCCCACGCTGCCGATCGACAACATCGCGCCATTCATCCACGCGGAGCGCAAGTTCATGCATCTCGGTTTCCATATCTACGATCTCGGGTTTCAATCGCCCGATGCCGAGGCCGCGAAACCGATTGTCTATGCCACGGCGCTGTTGTTGCTGGTCGTCGTGATCAGCCTCAATCTCACCGCCATCCTGATCCGCAACCGCCTGAAAAAACGCTTCGCCGTGAGCAGCTTCTAACGATGACTGACCCTTTACCAGCACGTCTCGATTTCATCCGGGTGGAGAACTTCAGTTTCCACTATGGCGAGAAGCAGGCGATTTTCGGCATCGACATGGCCATCCCCGAGCATCAGGTGACGGCGCTCATCGGCCCGTCCGGCTGCGGGAAATCCACCTTGTTGCGGAACCTCAACCGGATGAACGACCTGATCGAGGGGGTTCATCACGAAGGCGACATCCGCATCGGCGGGACCAGCCTTTATGATCCGTCCGTCGAGGTGATTTCCCTCCGCAAGCGGGTGGGCATGGTGTTCCAGAAGTATAATCCGTTCGCGAAGTCGATTTATGAGAACGTCATCTTCAGCCTCCGCGTCGCCGGGCGTTCGAAGAAATCCGAACTCAATGACACCGTCGAATGGGCGCTGACCTGTGCGGCGCTGTGGGACGAGGTGAAAGACCGGCTGCACGATTCGGCGTTCGGTCTATCAGGCGGCCAGCAGCAGCGTTTGTGCATCGCCCGCGCCATCGCCAACCAGCCGGAGATCCTGCTGATGGACGAGCCGTGCGCCGCGCTCGATCCGCTGGCGACCCTCAAAATCGAGGAACTCATGCTGGACCTCAAGAAGCAGTTCACCATCGTCATCGTCACCCATAACATGGAACAGGCGACGCGCTGCTCCGACCGCACCGCGTTTCTCTACATGGGCAAACTCATCGAATACGATGAAACCATGCGGATCTTCGAAGCCCCCTCACACCCGGACACGGAAGCCTATATCTCCGGCCGCTTCAGTTGATATGCCTTCCCCAGCCACCACTCCCGAGTCCATCGCCATCGAGGTGAAGGATATGGATTTCAACTATGGGAAATCCACCGCGCTGAAGAATATCAGCATCGAGATGCGGCGCAATGAGATCACCGCTTTCATCGGTCCGTCCGGTTGTGGCAAGTCCACGCTCTTGCGCTGCTTCAACCGGATGAACGATTTCATCCCTGGCGCGAAGGTCACACGCGGCGGCATCTGGATCGACGGAATCGAGATTCACAGCCCGGATGTCGATGGCGTCGAGCTCCGCCGGCGGATCGGCATGGTGTTCCAGAAGTCCAATCCGTTTCCGCGCAGCATTTATGAGAACGTCGCCTACGGGCCGCGGATTCTCGGGGAAAGGCAGAAACCGGTGCTGGATGGCATCGTCGAGAAATCCCTGCGCGGCGCCGCTTTGTGGGATGAGGTGAAGGACCGCCTGCACGAGAGTGCCTACGGTCTGTCAGGCGGCCAGCAGCAGCGGCTGTGCATCGCGCGGACCACTGCGGTCGAGCCGTCCATCATTCTGATGGACGAACCTTGCTCGGCGCTCGATCCCATCGCCACCGCGCGGGTCGAGGAACTGATCCTTGAATTGAAGAATAACTACACGATCGTCATGGTGACCCACAACATGCAACAGGCTTCGCGGGTTTCCGACCGGACCGCTTTTTTTTACATGGGTGAAGTGGTGGAATACGACCTCACCTCGAGGATTTTCACAACGCCCGCAAAACAGCAGACCGAGGAATACATCTCCGGACGTTTTGGCTAACATTTCCCTTCCAACGATTTCATGCAAAATCAACACATCCTCCGCGATTTCGATCTGGCCATCTCCACCCTGCGGAATGAAGTGCTCACGATGGCCGGCAAGGCCCGCCATAACCTGGAGCGGGCGATCCGCGCACTGCTCGAGCGCAACGTGGAGCTCGCCAATGCGGTCATCGCCGACGATGACGAGGTGGATGACTGCGAGCGCAAGATCGACCAGCTCGGTATGGAAATCCTGGTCCGCTTCCACCCGGTCGCGACCGACCTGCGGCTCGTCGTTTCCTCGATGAAAATCTCGATGAACCTCGAGCGCATCGCCGACCACGCGACGAACATCGCCAAGCGCGCGAAAAAACTCAGCGCGGGCTACGACCTTCCCGACGCCACCCTGATCGAACCGCTCTACACGCTGGCCGACCATCTTTTGCGCGACGCGATTTCCGCCTACAGCGACCGAAACGGGACTCTCGGCGCCTCGCTCCACTCCCGCGACAAGGAACTGGACCGCATGCACGATGCCGCCACCGCGACTTTTGGCTCGCGCATCGAGCAATCCAACGGCCGCAGTGAGGACTATCTTCACCTCATCCTCGTCACCCGCTCGTTGGAAAGGGTGGGGGATCTCGCGACGAACATCGGGGAGGACGCCGTTTTTGTGGACGTTGCCCGCGATCTCCGCCACGAGACAAATCGCAATCTGGAACAGGGAGTTTGAACTCAGCGGCGCTTCACTCTGAGCGTTGCCTTGAGGGCGGTCGCGGTGATTTGCAGTGCTTCCTTCTGTTTGAGGTGTTTGGACTTCACGAGTTTCGCCGCAAGCTGCGTGGTCTTCACAAGATAGTGTACGGGGCATTTGTAAGCCGAAGGAATTCCTAACGGGGTGAAGCGATCGGCGAGCGTGGTGCCATAGGCATCCACCCGGTTAGGGACGCGGCTGTCGATTCCGGCGAGGATGACGGTGGCGTCCATGATGGACCCGGGCACCGCATCGACATCGTCATTCACGCCGTCGCCATCGGTGTCGAGCACGGGCAGGACCTCCTCGACCTTCCAAACGTGGGCGAGGCCGTAGCCGTTGCTCACGGGATCGCGCAGATTGACCTCGCCGGCGGCCATCCCCAGGCCGGGCAGGACCTTCAGTGTTTGTCCGAGGCCGGTGTTGGGGGCTGCGGCGGTGAATTCGAAGAGCGTGCTGCGGTCAGTGCCTGATACCACGCGGATGCCGCCGACGGTTTTGCCTGCGACGACTTGCAGCGCGGGCGAGCCGATCAGCCAGTCCGCCGTGCCGTCGCCGTTGAAGTCGAGGCTGCCACCCACGACAAGCTGGCGATACACCGGCAGCGTGGGAATCGACAGGTCGGCGAGGATTGACAGATCCGTGCCTGATAGGACCCGGGCGGTGCCGCCGGAGTAGGAACCGACGAGCAGGTCCGGCAGGCCGTCGCCATTGGCATCGGCTGCGGGAGCGAGCGTTTCACCGAGGCGGTTATAGACGCCGCTGCCGACCATTTCTGCGGCAGCCGTTTCATCCGTGCTTCGTACGAGGATGACCCGTCCCGCCTGATTGCCGCTCACCCGGAAGCCGGGAGCGCCCACCGCCACGTCGGTTAGACCGTCATTGTCGATATCGCCCAGCGCGGCGAGGGTGGACCCGAAAGCGCCGACCGAGAAGGTGGTGGAAATGGTGCGCAACGTGGCGCCGCTGCCACTGGAAATGACGAATACCACACCCTTGCTGCCGTCACCATTCGGAGCGCCGGTGAAGAGGTCATCGCGGCCATCTCCATCCTGATCTCCCGCGTTGGCGAGCGAGGCGCCGAACAGGGAGGTGCTGGGCCCCAGGATGGTTTTTAGAAGCGAGCCATCGGCGCCCGAGTAGATGCGAACCGCGCCGGCACTGAAGCCGTTGGCATCGGCTTGGCCGGGCGAGCCCACGGCCAGATCCGGAACTCCGTCGCCATCGGCATTGAGCGCGACCAGCGATGAGCCGAATGCTTGCGATGCCGCGGGTGTGCCTTCGTAGCTGCGGATCAGCGCACCATCCGTGCCGCTCACCAGGTGGACGATGCCGGATCCGAGGAATGAGGCGACGCGGGCGGAACGATCCGCCACGGCGACATCGGTGACGCCATCTCCCGTCAGGTCGCCGAGGGCGGCGAATCCCGAACCGAGTTCCTGGTGGTCAGCGGTGGCGGCGAGGGAGAACTGCAGTTCTCCGGACATGGCATTCGAGCAGATTCCGGTGGCCAGAAGGGACAGGCACAACCGGGACGTGTTGTTATGTTGGGTGTATTTCATGGGTGTAGGGTGACAGTTAGGTTAGGGCTGAAAAGTCAGGAAAAGTCAATATTCAATCAGAATGTTAATAACTGTTAATATTATGCTTTTTGGAAAGTGTTGCCCGCAATCCTCCCAACTGTGGGACCTGCCGCCACCGCGACTCTGGCGGGCGCGGTTGACTTTTTTTGAATTTTCCAAGGCGCACGACCGAGCATGCAGTGGAAACCCTTCCGGCCTACCGGTGCCCGGGGAAGTTTCCATTTCCGAACCTTTTGGGTTGCCGGGGCGGCGGGCTCTGGTAGCGTGCCGACGATTGGTTGAGAAAGGTGATGAATGCCATCCTCGAACATCCCGTGCTCGTATTGAATCGGTTCTGGCAACCGATCCATACCTGCTCCGTCCGCAGGTCGCTTCATTTGCTCTGTCTCGGCCACGCTCAGGTCGTCCAGGTGGAAGGTGACGAACGCTTCAATTCCCACGATCTTTCCTCGTGGATTTCCTACTCGATCGGAAATGCCGATGCGGAAATGATCCACGGTGCGAGGATTGCCATCCGGGTGCCGAAGATCGTGGTTTTGTCGGTGTATGACCGGCTGCCCCGGCTGGAGGTGAAATTCACCCGCCGCAATGTTTTCCTGCGTGACAAATTCACCTGCCAGTATTGCACCAAGGTCCTGCCGGAGACCCAGCTCAACCTCGACCACGTCACGCCCCGTGACAAAGGTGGCCGCACGACCTGGGACAACATCGTTACCTCTTGTTTCCGCTGCAACACCCGCAAGGGCAACAAATTGCCGCACGAGGCGAACATGCATCCGCAGATCAAGCCGCTCGCTCCGCGCTGGCGGCCGCTCTTCGGCATGCACGAGAACGGCCTCGCCGACGAGAGCTGGAACCATTTCCTGCATGTGGACCGGGCCGACAGCCGCCGCTCGGCTTGAGTTGCCGGAACCTGACCTCGGGATCCGTTTCGCCCGACGGGCGCGGGTCTACGGAGGGGGAAAAACCACACCGGCGAACTTAACCGTTAGTCAGCCGCCGGCGGCGGCTTGCGAGAATCAGTCCGGCGACGAGCCCGAGCATCGTCACGCCGGGTTCCGGCACAACGGGAACCACACCGATTTCCTCGGCGTTGAAGCGAAAGATCGGAGCGCTGTCCGATGCAAAATTGAAAGCAAAGCCGGTGACGTTCGATCCCACATGTACATGCTCAGGGTTCCTCCTGCGTCGTCTTTGCCGTCGCCGTAAACGGGTGAGGAAAGCAATAGAAACAGGGGCAGGCAGGTGGCGGATCGTTTGAAGTCAAATGGGTGCATTGGCAGCGAGCCTATGGTCCTCCGGGTCATTCGCCATGGGGATTATCCCCATCTTGACAACGAGCGAACCGATGCGGGTCAACGGCCTCCGATTCCGTTAGATATGCATTCATGGACGGGAATCGGATCTGATTCGCAATAACTGGAAACACGCTTATCTTGGGAGGTCTTGGCCAGCACGGCGATGACGGCTCCGCCAATTCATGACCGCCTTGCTTCCAACCAACGAATCCCAGCGACTCGACGCCCTGCGCGCGCTGGCTATTTTGGATACACACGCCGAACCCAGGTTTGACGACATCACTCGACTTGCGGCGCAAATCTGTGCAACGCCGATCGCGCTGGTCTCGCTGATCGATGAGAAGCGGCAGTGGTTCAAGTCGAAGGTGGGGCTTGGCTTCGATGAAACGCCGCGTGACGTGGCGTTTTGTGCCCACGCCTTGGACGGCCGGGTATTGGTGGTGCCGGACGCGCTGCAGGACCCCCGCTTCGCCGACAACCCGTTAGTCACCGGGGATGAAGCAATCCGGTTCTATGCGGGGGTGCCACTGATCGCCTCTGGAGGTTTCACGCTTGGGACCTTGTGTGTGATCGATCTCACCCCAAGAACGCTTGATGAAAGCCAGCTTTCCGCTTTGCAGGTGCTCAGTCGGCAAGTGATGGATCAAATCCAGTCGCGATATGAGCTGGGGGAGTTGAGAAAGAGCGAGGCGGCATTGCTCGGAATGTTGGCAGATCGAGAGGTGAACGATCGGGAACTCCGCCACCTTGCCGAGAATCTCACCGTGGCGCAGGCCGTGGGGAAGCTCGGAAGTTGGGAAACCGAAGGCTCTACCCTGCACGTCACCTGGTCCGCCCAAACCCACCGGATTTTCGAGACAGACATTGAGGTTTTCATTCCGACCCACGCCGACTTTATGGAGTTCGTCCACCCCGACGATCGTCAAGCCTTGAATTCGTCGTTCATGGATTCGTTCAGCCATCTCGCGCCGTGCCTTCAACAGCACCGGATCGTGATGCCGGACGGCCGCGTGAAATTCATCGAAGAACGCTGGCAGGCATTTGAGAGCGAATGCGATCGCCCGGTGTATGCGATCGGCACCTGCCAGGATATTACAGAGCGCAAGCATGCGGAAGAAGAGCGTGACCGGCTTTTCAACCTTTCTCTGGACATGCTTTGCGTGGCGAATTTCGACGGCAGGTTTTTGCAGGTCAATCCGGCGTGGACCCAATGTCTAGGGTGGACCGCCGAAGAACTCATCGGCGGAGTCATGGCGGATTTCATCCACCCGGAAGATCACGAGGGCTCCGTGAAGATTAGGGAATCCATCAAGGCGGGGAATCCGGCGCGCGGATTTGAGAACCGTTACCGGTGCCGGGATGGATCCTATCGTTGGTTCTCCTGGAATGTGCATCCTCTGACCGGGGCGCGGCAGGTATTTGCGGTGGCCCGGGACATCACCGAGCGCAAACAGGCCGAACACGACTTGCGGGCCAGTGAGGCGGCGCAACGACTGGCCGCGGAAACCCAGATGGCGGTTCAGGACGCGATTCCGGCGCATATCGCGCTCATCGACCGGCACGGGTGCATCATCTCGGTGAATGAAAGCTGGCGTCGCTTCGCCACCGCCAATTCCTTGCAGTCCACGGACTTTTTCGTCGGCGACAACTACCTCCGGGTTTGTGATTCCGCCACGGGCGAAGGTGAGGAGGACGCGAGACAGGTTGCGGCAGGATTGCGCGGCGTTCTTGACGGGGCCCGGTCGGCGTTTGAATACGAGTATCCGTGCCATTCTCCCACCAAGGAGCGTTGGTTCCGGATCGTGGCGACGCCCTTGCGCAAGGACCGGCAGGCTGGCGCGGTCGTGATGCACATCAACATCACTGATCGCAAGAAGTCTGAGGAGAAGTTGTCACGAATCAACCGGCTCTATCAGGTTCTCAGCCGCACCAATGAAATGATCGTCCGGGTGACGACACATCAGGAACTCATCGAGGGCGCATGCCGGATCGCCGTGGAACAGGGCTTGTTCCGGGCAGCAGCCGTCTTTGTCACCGACCCCGACGGCGAAACCGTGCAATTGAGCGCTCACGCGGGGGGGGACAAACGCTTTTTTTCCGATGCGGTCATCCATGTCACTCAAGGCCAGACCAGCCGCGGGACGATAGGAACCGCCATTCGCAGCGGATTCCATAACATCTGCAATGATCTTGCCAACGACCCGCGCATGGTTGCATGGAAAATAGCCGCTTTGGAACATGGCTATCTTTCCGTCGCCGCGTTTCCTCTCCGCAAGGAGGGAAAAACCTATGGCGCGCTCGGGCTGTTTGCCGCGGAACCGGACTGCTTTCAAACGGCGGAGATCGAGTTGCTCGATTCCGTGGCCGAGAATCTATCTTTCGCCCTCGAATTCCTGGACAAGGAACAACGCCGCTTGGTCGCGGAGACCGCCCTGCGGGCCAGCGAGACCACCATGGCGACCGCCCAGCTGATCGGCCAATTCGGAAGCTGGGAGATGGAACTAACAAATCCCGATATTTCCACCAATCCCGTGCGCTGGTCTGACGGCATGTTCCGTGTCGCAGGCTTCGAACCCGGTGCGGTCGCAGCCACCAATGAGTTGTTTTTCCGACTGGTCCATCCCGATGACCGGGAGTCGATCGGGTTGGCGGTCGCCGAGGCGATCCGCGAACATCACCAATATTCCATCGTCCATCGGCTTATCCGTCCGGACGGCGAGGAGCGCATCATCCAGGAAACGGCCCGGATTTTCTTCGACGAGCAGACCGGAGAGCCGCTCCACGTGATCGGCAATGCTCACGACATCACCGAGCAGCGGCAAGCCGAGGCCACGCTCCGCGAGAGCGAGCTGCGCTTCCGCGAACTCGCGGAAAACATCAACGAAGTGTTTTGGATCACCAATCCGAACACCCGCGAGCTGCTCTACGTCAATCCCTCCTACGAACGCATCTGGGGGTTCACTTGTGAGAGTCTCTATCAGTCACCGCGCAGTTGGTTGGAATCGATTCATCCCGACGACCGCGAGCGGGCGTATCACGCGTCATCGGACTCACCCCACGGGGCATATGACGAGATCTACCGCATCGTCCGCGCGGACGGGGAAATCCGCTGGATTCATGACCGCGCCTATCCTGTTAGGAATGAAGCGGGCGAGGTGTATCGCATGGTTGGCACCGCCCAGGACATCACGGAGCGGAAAATCATGGAGCAGCAGTTTCTCCGCGCCCAGCGGATGGATGGCATCGGGGCCCTGGCGAGCGGCATCGCCCACGATCTCAACAACGTTTTGGCACCGATCCTGATGTCGGTGGAACTGTTGGAATCGCAACTGGTCGAACCCCGGGCGCTCGCGATTTTGGAAATGATCGGATCCAGCGCCCGGCGGGGAGCCGACATGGTTACCCAGGTGCTGTCATTCGCCCGCGGCACGGAAACCGGTCGCAGCCGCCTGCTGATCACCTCTGTGGTCAGTGACCTGATCAAAGTGATCCGGGAGACCTTCCCGAAAAACATCCGGATCACGGCGACTCCCGAGCAAAACATCTGGCCGGTGGACGCGGATCCTACCCAATTGCATCAGGTCCTCCTTAATCTCTGCGTGAATGCCCGCGACGCCATGCCGGACGGCGGGACCATCCACATCGGCCTCTCCAACACGACCACCGCCGGCAATGATGCCACCCTGATCCCGGGGGCTCGAGCTGGCCGCCATGTCCGAATCGACGTCGAGGACACCGGTACGGGAATGCCGCAGGAACTCGTGGACCGCATCTTCGATCCTTTCTTCACCACCAAGGAGGTTGGGAAGGGCACCGGTCTGGGGCTTTCCTCCGTCCAGGCGATCGTGACCGGGCACGACGGATTCATCGAGGTCTCCAGCGAGCCCGGCAAGGGCTCGCGGTTCCGCGTTTACTTTCCGGCTTCGCTTGAATCTCCGGCTGAACCAATGCCGGAAGACCACCTCGCCTACCTCCGGGGTCATGGGGAGACAGTCCTCGTTGTGGACGACGAGGCATCGATTTGCGAGATCGCCAATCAGACCCTCGAGGCATTTGGATACAACGTGCTGGTCGCAGGCGATGGTTCCGAGGCACTGGCCCTGTTCGCCGCACGGCAGGGCCGGATCGATTTCGTTGTGACCGACATGACGATGCCCGTTATGAACGGTCCCACCCTGATCCGGGAGTTGAAAAAGCTCGAACCCGGAGTCCGCATCATCGGCACCAGCGGTGTTGTGGGCAGCAGCCTGGTCGCCGAATCCAGAAAAGAAGGAATGTTGACATTCCTTCCCAAGCCCTATACCGCACCGGCCTTGCTCAAGGCGTTGCAGGATGTGCTTACGACAGGGACGCCGGTCGCACCCCGCCAGTAGGAATTCATTCCGAGCCATTCTATCAGGCTAGCCGGCGAGGCACGCGTTTGGGCGGTTCAGCCGATGTTGCGCAGCGTGGGTTCCTGCAGGAAGCCCGCCATCGTGATCTCGGCCAGCGACTCGTAGGGTTGGAAATATCCATGCGCCCCGGAGCCGCGGGCGTGAACGATCCGCTCGGGAATCCGCTCGTGGTCGAAGTGCGTGATTTTCTCCCGCAGGATGAAATCCTCGAGCAACGCGGGACCACGCTCGCCTGCTTTCAAAGTATTCTGGTTGTCTGAAATCCGGAGACCTTGGTTCGTTGTTAGGACCGGCTGGCCCTCCGACCCGGTTTGGTGGGTTTCCGCCGGCAGGCGGGCAGTGATTGGAGACGCGGGGGCAGGTGGTTGTTTTCTGGAGGCCATGGCAATGTTAGGTTTCGGATCGGCAATTGGCTTGCAGGTCGCAAACGGTGTGCCGGACGCGGGTGCATCTCCATAACACCGGCCAGATCCATGGTGTAAAGGTTCGCGTCGGTAGTCTCGTCCCGCTGTCCCGACATATACAGTGATGAAATGTGCATTGTGCAATCCCTTCATTGCATTAAGCAACATCTTCAGCGCATAATATCTATCAGCATCGCACCGGTAAGAATATGTTACGTTGTGAATTCATCATTTGCAGTTTGATGATTCAAGGTCCATCACTGGGAAGTCAGTCCTGAATCCAGACAATAACAGCAAATGAAAGAATCATGAAAACACTTGGAAAACCTCGATATGAAAGCGGAAAAATTGGTTGGGCCCTGCTTTGGCTGGTGGGAGTGCCGGTTCCCCTGTTAATCATTTTCTTTCTGCTCCGGGGATGCACCTGATCGCCACGCGGCGGTATTTTAGTTAGAATCGGTGCGTGCCTGCACCATTTTAACCGATTGGAATACAATCCGCTGTTACAACCGCGCGATGCTGCCGTGAATACCCGGACCACCGCCCTCAACCATGAGATCTTTCAACACCTGCCTCAAACGCCATAGGGAAATTCTGAACCGGAAAAGAACCCAACGCTGAATGCCCGGATCCATGCGTAAAAAATCCAAATTGCGGGTGGCGGTTCCAGTCACCGTTCTCGTCACGGTGTTGGTCACGATCCTTTTCATCAATCTCAAGTCTGGTGAAAAACAGATCCGCTTCGAGCTGGACCATGAATTCGGGGTGTCCGATCCGCAGTTCCTGCGAACCATCGGCCAGCTGCTAGGGCCGGGGGTGGTGCCCGGGAACAAGATCACGGCGCTCCACAACGGCGAGCAGATTTTCCCGGCGATGTTGGGTGCCATCCGTGGCGCGCGCGAAACGATCAATTTCGAATCATACATCTACTGGTCCGGTGACATCGGCAGGAAATTCTCGGACGCGCTGAGCGAACGCGCCCGTGCCGGGGTGAAAGTTCATGTCCTGCTGGATGCGGTGGGCTGCGGCAAGCTGGACGAGAAATACCTTGATGAAATGAGATCCGCCGGGGTCGAGGTGGAGCGCTACCATCCCATTCACTGGTATACCTTGGCGCGAATCAACAACCGCACCCACCGCAAGTTGCTGGTGGTGGATGGCAGGGTGGGATTCACCGGCGGCGTGGGCATTGCCGATTCCTGGCAGGGAAACGCCGCGGACAAGGATCATTGGCGCGACTCCCACTATCGGTTGGAGGGGCCGGCAGTCGGCCAGATGCAAGCCGCGTTCAACGACAACTGGATCAAGACGCGAGCCAAGGTTCTGGCCGGCCCCGCCTATTTCCCAGAGCTCCAGCCCGCGGGCGACTCGTTGGCCCAGGTTTTCAAGAGTTCCAGCACCGATGGCAGCGAGAGCGTGCGTCTGATGTACCTGCTTTCGATCGCGTCGGCCGAGAAATCAATCCGCCTGCAAGCCGCGTATTTCGTGCCTGACGAGCTGGCCATCGAGTCGTTCATCAGCGCGCGCAAACGCGGGGTGAAGATCGAGATCATCGTGCCCGGCCCGCATGTCGACTCGACCATCGTTGCCAGCGCGTCGCGCGCGTTGTGGGGACCGTTGCTTGATGCCGGAGTGGAAATTCATGAATACCAGCCATCGATGTACCACTGCAAGGTCCTCATCGTGGACGACGTGTGGGTCTCGGTCGGATCGACGAATTTCGACGACCGCTCGTTCCGCCTGAATGACGAGGCGAACCTGAACATCCACGACGCGGCTTTCGCGGCCGAACAGACCAAGACGTTTTACGAAGACATTGCAAAATCGCGGCGAATGACACGGGCTGAGTTCAAGGACCGGTCCGCCGCGGGCAAGCTGTTGGATCGGATGGCGGCGACCTTGCGGCGGCAGTTGTAGGTTTCATCGAAATCCAACGATCTGCCGGCCGGTGATGATAAAGTAGGGTTTATTCCCATGGAAATGACACCGGAGGGTTGTAAGCTGTGTCAGGTGATCCAAGGGACAGAGTCACCTAACCATTGAAGGTCGGGAAACCGGCCGGGCTGTGAGAGTCGACTTGTAAGGGCGGCTGTCACAGCCTTTTTCTTTGATTGAGATGATGATCCGGTGGCAGGCAGGGGTGCGTGGCCCGATGGAGTATTCTGCAAGATGTTCCGCTGAATGGATAGCATGTTGCACGCCGCCGGGCCCCGGGTGCTGAATGAGACGATGCTGGAATCCTTTATCCCATGCTGGATAACCACTACTTGGCACGTTCGGCACGTTGATTGCGATAAGTCGAAAACCCGCAGTGCGGAACTGACCTATCAAAATCATGAAAACCATCCAACGAAATTTCCTAATCTCCCTGGTTCCCCTTCTCACCCCGTTGACTGCCTTCGCTGAAGCGGACAAGGAAGTGGCACTGATCTCTCCGGTACCTGGCACCAAGGGCAACGCCTCCTCGTGGCGCGCTTCCCAGGTGATCGGACTGAACGTGAAAAATTCCGGGGATGAAACCATCGGTGAGGTCCAGGATCTTGTCCTGGACATGAAGTCCGGAGAAATTCTCGCCGTGGTCATCTCCTCTGGTGGATTTCTCGGGATGGCCGACACCCTCAGTTCGGTCCCCGTGTCCGTGCTGCGCTACGACGCGAATACCAAGGCTTTCAAAACCAAGCTGACGAAAGAGCAGCTTGGCAAGGCGCCGCAATTCAAATCCGGCGCATGGCCGGACTACAACGACGCTACCAACACCGAGGCATTGCGTTCCTACCGTGACGCGGTGGGAGGTGATGTAACCGCCCCTGACAACTCCGCACAGAATGAGAAGCCGAACAACCGGGAAGTAATGATCCCCACCGATCAGGGCAACAGCGAAAGAGATGTGCAGATCACCAAGGACATCCGGTCAAGTATCATGGCTGCTGATCTGTCGTTCAACGCCAAGAACATTAAAATCATCACCAAGGATGAGAATGTGGTCCTGAAGGGAGTGGTGGAAAACCAATCCGAGCATGAATCGATTCTCAAAATCGCCCGCAACCACGCCAACTCTGCCAAAATCTCCGACGAGCTCGAGGCGAAAACCAAGTAATCGAAAAATTCTCCATCAGATAGTCCAACTAACCAACCAACTAAAACCATGAGCCACAAATCAGTATATGCCATCGCCACCTCGGAAAGCCAGGCCAGCCGGATCGTTGACAGTCTAACCGCCTCGGGATTCTCGTCGAACGATATCTCCGTGCTCTTTCCCGACAAGGGGACCACGCACGAATTCTCACATGAGAAGAACACCAAGGCCCCCGAAGGAGCCGTGACCGGCGCCGCCACCGGCGGTGTGCTCGGCGGGACCCTCGGCCTGCTCGCCGGCATCGGCGCGCTGGCGATTCCAGGAGTGGGCCCGTTGATCGCCGCAGGTCCGCTTCTCGCCGCGCTCAGTGGTGCCGCAGCCGGCGCCACCGTGGGTGGCATCGCCGGTGGATTGATCGGGCTGGGGATTCCCGAACTTGAAGCCAAGCGTTATGAAAACCGCATCACCGAGGGAAATATCCTCATTTCCGTCCACACGGAATCAGGTGAAGAAGTGACCCGGGCAAAGGACATCCTCGAAAATGCGAAAGCTGAGGATATCTCTGTCAATTCGATCGGCGAAGTAGCAGCCACCAGGTCCTGATCGGTAACAGAGGTTAAAGCCTGCAATCCATACAGTCCCCACTCGCTGGGGACTGTATTTTTCTGTATGATGCCGCGGACATGCATCGGGTGATGGGGCAGGCCATAGAAAGGAATAGGAGGCGTGACGTGAAGATGTCAGCAGATATAGGTTCCCGGATTGATCGGGAACAGTGGCGAATAGTACGCACCATTCCGGTCATGGAGCTGTTCTGGCTGATAGGGCCTGGCTTCGGCCGAGGCGGAGTTGCCCTGCGCCGCATTGTAGTTGCAATAGAGGCGTTCCTTGCCGGGGAAGCCGGGTAGCCACAGGAAAACCTGATCGACTGGGTAGAGCGGGTGGGCGCCTCGACGGGTGCCGGGCAGTTCCAAAGTGTTCGCGAGTGGAGTGGCGGTCATGGTTGGAGAGTGTTGTGGGCTGCTATCGACACCGGCATTGTGTGCGGACGCCGGGGGGCATTACCAAGGGGTGTATCCCTACTTCTACGCCCGCCGTCGCCCAGCATCACAAGTAGGGATAGACCCCATTGGCAGATCGCGCCTGCGGAGTGAACGTCCGACTCACCATGAGAGGTGAGGATGCCGGTATCGGCTGCCCTCATGGCGAAGTTCGCTTGAAACCATCCCCTGCAATGAAAAATCCCGAAAACGAACCTGTGAACGAATGGAACGACACCGCTGCCCGGTTGGTTTATTTGACCGGCGGCCCTTTGGACAGCCTGTTGGCACAATTGAGCCGAGTCGCGCCCTCTCCACCCGCGGTGACCGCGGGCCTGCTGACAATGGCCTCTGACAAGATTGCGCCCGTGACCGCGGACCTTGTCGCTTCAGCCAAAATGAAGTCCGCCATCAACTCATGAATCCAAACCTCCAAGCCATTGGTTCTCTCCGTGGAATCCCAGGCCGTCCAGTGACGCGCGAAATGCTTTATGCCCGGACCACGGAGCTGGCAATGATGGCAGGGCGATGCTCGCATGAGATCAAGCAGGTCGACTACGAGCGGGCCAAATACGAACTCACCGGGGAGGTCGATTTTGACAGGCAGCAAGCCTTGCTCGACCTGTTATGGGTTTGATACAGGGTGACTACAGGATCGTAACCTGCACGCTGCTTTCGATGATGCCATTGGCGATGGCGTAACGCGTGAGGCTGGCGGTGTCGTGGATGTTGAGTTTCTGCATCACTTTCGCGCGGTGCTTCTCGACGGTCTTGATGCTGATGTGGAGCAAGTCGGCGGTTTCTTTGTTGGCCTTGCCCTCGGCAATGAGCTGGAGCACTTCCATCTCGCGCGGTGTCAGGCGGGCCGCGTCGTTCCTCGCGGGAAGTCCCGCCGCAAGCCGGGCGATCAGGTGATGCTGGAGTCGGTTGGAAATGTGGGGGCTGAAAAAGGGCTTGCCCTCGTGGATCTCGCGAATCGCCTTGGGCAGGATGTGGGCCGCGGTTTGTTTGAGCAGGTAGCCGGCGGCGCCGAGCTCGACCATCCGCTCAACGTAGGCATCGTCGCTGTGGGCGGAAAGGATGAGGATCTTGGTTTTCGAGGCGGCGTGGAGGATCTGGCGGGTCGCTTCCAGGCCGTTGAGCAGCGGCATGGCGATGTCCATCACGATCACGTCGGGAAGGAGGGTGCCGGCGAGTCTAACGGCTTCGCGGCCGTTGTCAGCCTCGCCGACGACTTCGATGTCGCTCTCCAGTTGCAACAAGGCCCGCAGCCCTTCGCGGACGATCGAATGGTCCTCGGCGAGCAGGACGGTGATTCGGTTCATGGCAATGATTTGTTAGGAGTGGGTTTGGCGGGCCGCAGGGGCGCGCCGTTGCCGGCGGGGGGGGGGATTTCTACCCGGATGGTGGTGGGATTGCCGGGTGAGGCGATCACGGTGAAGCAGCCGCCGATCATTTCGACGCGCTCCTTCATGCCTAGCAGACCGAGGCGGGTGTGGTGCGCGCCGGCGGTGGCGGCAAATTCGAAGCCTTCGCCGTTGTCGGTGATTTCCAGGCGGATGGAGCCCTTGAGGTTCTGGATGCTCACCTCGACCCGGCTGGCATTGGCGTGGCGTGCGACATTGACGAGCGCCTCCTGGGCGACCCGATAGAGCACCGTGCGGACGGGGCCGGACGATTTCTCAATTCCGGCGAAGACCTTGAGGCTGACCCGGATGCCGGTGTCTTCCATGAAGTTTTTCAAATGGGCATGGAGCGCCGGAATGAGTCCCAAATCGTCAAGCACGGTCGGCCGCAGCTCGCGGGCGAAGCGATGCACGAGCTCCACGGATTTCTCCACGAGACGGTGGGTGCGGGCGATTTTCAGTTGCAGGCTGCGGGGTATGCCTTCCGTCCCTTGTGCCAGGGCCGCCACATGGACGCTGATGCCGACCAAGGTTTGGGCGATGACATCATGCAGCTCGCGGCTGATGCGTTTGCGTTCGTCTTCCTGCGCCTGGAGGATCTGGTGGGACATGCCGCGAAGTTGCTCCTGCTGGTGGAGCGATTGCTTGAGCAAGAGGCTCTGAGCTTGCTCGGTGGTATGAAGGGCATCTTCAACCGCCTGGCGGCGGGCGATTTCCTGATTCAGTTTGAGGTTCGAGGTCGTTAGCACTTCGAGGTGACGGCGGGTGGCGGCTGCGCGGACGCGCTCGGTGATGTTGTGAAAAAAGCAAACAACTGCGAACTCGCCGGCGGGCAGGGTGACGCGCTGGATCTGCCATTCGTAAATCTCATCCTCATGATTGTCCCGCCGCCGTTCCGAGAACTCCGGGGAGTGATAGGGCTCACCGGATTTCAGGGTGTGGCGGAAGCGCGCCACCGCTTGGCCGGCGACCCGCCTGGGCCAGAGAATGTGAACGATCTGCGAGAAATCCCGGCCGATCAGCGGCTGGATTTCTCCGAACAGCGTCATCGCCGTGGGATTGGCCTGGTGCAAGTGGAATTTGGCATCGATCACATAGACGCCGACGGGTGCCTGCTCGATGAGAGTGGAAAACAGCACCTCATTGCGGCGCAGCGTGTCCTCCGCACGTTTGCGCTCGGTGATGTCCACCAGCACAACGCGGCATTCCTTGGCGTCGGGTGAGCGTTGAACTTCGACGTTGACGAGCTTGGTAGGCAGTCCTGCGTTCTGGATTTCGAAATCCATCGATCGCTTGGTTGGCTCGAGGAATGCCTGTTTGAGAAAGGCTTCGAACACGGGACGCAACCATGCCGCGACGAGCAGGCTGAACGGGCGGCCCACCAACCGCGAGCGATCGGTGGCGACCATGGCCGAGCCGGTGAGGTTGACCATCACGATGGAGCCTTCCGGGCAGAGGGTGAAGTAGCCGACGGGAGCGAATTCGTAGAGGTCGGTGTATTTCTCCAGCGCCGCTTCAGCTTCGTCGCGCGCGAGCCGCAGCTCGGCATTCTGCATCTCCAGCTCGATCCGATGGACCTCCAACTCGTGGAGCAGCCGCTGGCTGTCGAGCCCGGGCTGGACCATCGCGCTCGGCGGCAGCGCATCAAAGCGCAGCTCGGCGCGACGGCGCAAGTCGGTGGCAGCGGCTGGGGATTTCGGCGTCTTGGGCATCACATGACGGATCAGGGTTCAGGCGGCGCGGGTGGTTTCCCGGATTTCCTCTGGCTGCGGTCGCGTTCGGTCTTGAGCTCTCGCTTGGCCTCCTTGGTTTCGGCAGATTGGGTGACGAGGCGCTGTTCCAAGTTGGCGTGCATGGCTTGCAGTTCCAGTTCGAGTTTCTTGGCGACGCTGATGTCCCAAAAGGTGATCACCACGCCGTCGATGCGGTCGTCGAGCGTGCGGTAGGGCATGATCCGCACGGTGAACCAGCGGCCATCGCGGGCGGCGATGGGTTTTTCGGTGTGCCCGAGCTTGCGCAGGACCTCGTTGGCATCGTCCGGCAGCTCCGGATAGATCAGATCGGATGCCAGGTCGGTGATGGGTCGGCCGACATCGCCGGGGATGAGCTTGATGATCGTGGTGGCCTGCGTGGTGAAACGGCGGACTTTCAAATCGTTGTCGAGAAACAGGGTGGCGACGTCCGTGCTGTTGAGCAGGTTCTTCATGTCGTTGTTAGAGCGGGACAGCTCGTCGACTTTTCCCTGGAGTTCGGCGTTGACGGTTTGCAGCTCCTCGTTGAGCGATTGCATCTCCTCCTTGGAGGTGGTGAGTTCCTCGTTGGTGGACTGCATTTCCTCGTTGGTTGACTGGATCTCCTCGTTGGTCGAGCGGAGTTCCTCCTGTGAAGTCTGCATTTCCTCGCGGGTGCTCTGCAGTTCGGCATGGGCCTGCTGCAGCTCGCGTTCGATCGATGCCATGCGGTGGCTGCGCACCGTGGATTTGTCAATCCTGCCGGGTGGATTCACCGTGGCGGGGGCCGGAACGTCGTTGAAGACGATCATCACCATGCCCCGCAGCGGCTCCGTTTGCTTCACTTTCTCGATGGAGATGTCCACGTGTTGGCCACCTTCGTTGAAGGTGATTTTCAAGCCATGCAGGACCACCGCTTCATCCTGGCGCAGGGCTTTCTGGAAGGCGGCGGCGAGTTCGTAGCGCAGACCCTCGCGGGCCATGGCGAAGATGTTCCAGTTCGCCTTGCCGGCCGCCGGCTCCAGGTATTTGCCGGTCCGGCCGTTGATGAAAAGGATGTTGCCCTGCTCATTGACGAGCACCGCCGGGGGCGCGTAGCGATGCAGGATCAATTGTTCCGCGAGAGCCTGGAGACTGAGGTAGGACTTGGGGGCGGGTCGCATCCCCGGGCCGTCGGCCATGGGTGAGGCGAAGGAGGATGGGAACTCGATGGGCTCGGGTCGTACGGCGGATTCCGCGCGCCGGAAAATCCGGCATTTGCTGTTGGAACTGGCGAAGAGGTCGGTGAAATGGCCGACCGTTTCCGCGCTCCCGAGAAACAGCACGCCGCCGGGATTCAGGCTGTAGTGGAACAGCGGAAACAATTTCTTCTGCATTTCCGGCGTCAGATAGATCAGCAGATTCCGGCAGCTCAGGAAGTCCAGCTTGGTGAACGGCGGATCCATGATCAGGCTGTGCGGCGAGAAAATCACCATCTCCCGGATCTCGGTACGCACCCGGTAGCCGCCGTCCTCCTTGGTGAAATACCGGCGCAGTTGCTCCGGCGAGACATCGGCGGATATGTTTTCCAGGAACACCCCCTGGCGGGCCTTGTCGATCGCGTCCCGGTCCAGATCGCTGGCGAAAATCTGCAGCTTGAAACTCTTCTTGGGCTTGAGTTTCTCCATCACCTCCTTGAACACGATGGCCAGCGAATACGCCTCTTCCCCGGTCGAGCAACCGGCGACCCACGCCCGCAACTGACCGGAGGGACGGCCTGCTAACAGCGCCGGCAGGGTCTCGCTGCGCAACACCTGCCACGCCTGCGGATCGCGGAAGTAGTTCGTCACGCCGATCAGCAGTTCCTTGAACAGCAAATCGAGTTCTTGCGGATTTTCCTGCAAGAAGCGCACATAGGCCGCGATCTTGTCGATCTGGTGGATGCCCATCCGGCGCTCGATCCGGCGGTAGAGCGTGTTGCGCTTGTAAAAGGAAAAATCGTGGGTGGTGCGGGTGCGCAGCAGGATCAGGATTTTTTCCAAGGCGCTCTGCATCTTTTCGTCCACCACCACCTCGGGCTCTGCGGCGAGCGGCGTGCGGTTCAGGAAAGACATGATCCGCGCCGGCAGATCCTCCACCGCGGCCACGATGTCCGCCAGTCCGGCGTCGATCACGCTGCGCGGCATGCTGTCGAACTTGGCGGTCGCCGGATCCTGCGCCAGCGCCAGTCCCGCCTTCTCCTTGATGTCGCGCAGCCCCAGCGTGCCATCCGAACCCATGCCTGATAGAATCACGCCGATGCCCTGCTGCTGCTGGTCCTGAGCGAGCGAGCGGAGGAAAAAATCGATCGGCAGCCGCAACCCGCGCGCCGCCGACGGCTCGAACAGATGGAGCACCCCGTGGAGTATGGACATGTCCTTGTTAGGCGGAATCACATAGACGCAGTTCGCGCGGACCCGGGTGCGATCCTTGACCTGCACCACCTTCATCCGGGTGCAGCGCTGGAGCAGTTCGGCCATCAGTCCCTTGCGCGTCGGGTCGAGATGCTGGACCACCACGAACGCCATTCCGCAGCCCGCCGGGACGCTACTCATGAATTGTTCCAAAGCCTCCAGTCCGCCGGCGGAAGCGCCGATGCCGACGATCGGGAAAGGCACGCTAGGCTGCGGCGCGGGAGTCTCCGGAAGGACGGCGGCTGCGGTTTTCTTAGGCCGGCGGGGGGGCGTAGGGTTCTTTTCCATGCGTGGATTCCAGAGGAACGATTCAGCCAATAACAGCTTCACCACGGTGTCGGATCGCGATCAGGCTCGCAATACAAAGTTTCGCCCCGTGTAGCATTGGTCCTGAGGACTGATAGATGATGATTGGGCGGCGCGACACCCCCCCGAGTGGCACAACATATCGCCCGTATGGGCCTGCTTGAGGTGCTGGCGCTTTTGGCATTCCAAGATCCCGGCCCAGCAAGCTTGGTGACCAGGCGAGAGTCGCATCACGATCCGCCAGCGAACGGGACACGAGCGGGCCGAAGCCGGTCCATCGGTTCCACAAGCGGCGGTCCCGCGCATGTATAGACACCGCTCTAACATTCGGCGGGATCAAGGCGGCTGCAAGGCGGGTGCGACTTTAAACTTGGAGGACTCTGTCAGTCGGGAAAATCCTTACTTGCCCCCCGCATCAGGCTTGTCAGAAAGGGAGGGTTTTACCCCATGGCGGCCTCACGGAAGGGGTGTATTATAAACGTAGCTAAGGGAGTGAAGGCACACATGTTCCCCCCAAAAGGAAATAGGTTACCGTCCCCGGCCAGGCTGTGACAGCTGAGAAATAATCCCCCACAGGGACCATCTGTCACAGCCTCTTTTTTCAGGCAGGCCCTTGCTTGCCTCCCCCGGAGATGCCGCTGCGACGGGTAGGGTAACACCCCATAGACGCTCCTCTGCTCTCTCCCTAGCGTTCGACTGTGATGGGATCCGGTCCATTTTCAGATGCAATTCAGCAAGAAGAGGCGATCAGCATGAAAACTCTCAAGAAGCAATTCCTTTTCGATCTGGCAGATATCATCGATGCCGATGGCCGAATCGCCAAGGCATTGCCCAGAATGGTCAAACCCGATACGTCCACGGAACTCAAAGAGGCGATTTTGTCCCTCGCAAAGGACACCGAAGGGCAGGTGAGGAAGGTCGAACAACTTTTCGAGTGCTTTGGCGCGTCAGCCACTGTGAAACCAGATTGCAACGGAGTTGAGGGCGGGCGTGACCTTGCTGATGAAGAAGCGTTGATGTTCGCATTGAGGGTGGTCGAGCAGGGTGACAGGCCGGTCAATGGCAGTCCGCGAGAATGGGTAATCGCCTCCTACGATTGCCTGAAGGAATGGACCAACCAGCAGGGCAGCGCGGAGGGGGCGGATTTCTTGGAACAGATTCTCGCCGAGGAAGAGATCGCCAGACACCGCGACCGCAAGGAAGCGATCTAGCAGAAATTATGGAAGATTTCGCCCGTCGATGCCGAATCTCCCGGTCAACTGGTGTTTGACCGTCCTTTGGACGATCAGGATTGCCACGAGGCAAGCCAAGCCGATCAGGTTTTCGCGCCACTCCGGCGGAAATATCAGGATGAAGCCCTTGCCCTTGATCAGCGCCGAGTAACTGGAAACGCAGAATGGCATGAGAAACAACCGGAACGTCGTCCATCCATCCGAAGTTCCGCCCTTGCTTGCCCGAGACGCTCAAAAGCAGCGCCAGGCCAATGATCCCGCTCATTCCCAGCGACGAGGCCCACAGCCCGGGCGATGGATCGAAGTAGAGGAAAACCAGGCAGAGATACCAGATCAGGTAACACCACAGCACCAGTCGGCCGGTGGAAAGCGAGGCGATGTAGCGCAACATTCTCAACCGACTCAAGCCGCCACTGTGCCAAATTACAAGCCAAGCGGCGTCTTGGGGCGGGCTGAGTAAAATCGCTGGTGAAACCCTGCCTGTGGGTGTAAGAGGCAAGTGGTGCCGAGGATGATACAGCGTTGTATGCCCGGGTGCGGGCGTGGCAATGGCTTCACGCTCGTCCTCAGCGTGTTGTTGCTGCTGCTGTTGGGCACTCTAGCGCTCGGATTCCTGACTCTGGCCTCCATCGAACTTCGCAAATCGTCGCGGGGGGATGACGCGGAGCTGGCGAAGGCCAATTCCCGGCTCGCCCTGATGCACGCCATCGGGCAGTTGCAAAAAACGCTGGGACCGGACCAGCGGATTTCGGCGAACGCGGAAATCCTCAGCACGTCCGTGACGCAACCACACTGGACCGGCGTCTGGCGCAGCACCCGGGCGGACGGTCGATCGTTCATGACCCGCGACGATCTGGCCGGCGGCTTGCGCGATGAACGGTGGGCACAAAAGCCCGACCCGGCCAAGCAAGTGATCGAATGGCTGGTCAGCGGCAATGGCGATCCATCGGCCGGTTCCGGCGCCGACATGGTGGCTTTGTATCACGTGGCCAAGGTTCCTGTCGTCGCCGTTCCCAAAGTGCGTGTGGCGGAGAAATCCGGAGCCACCGCGGGACACCTCGCGTGGTGGACCGGCGACCTGGGCGTGCGGGCCAACCTCCGCACCGGCGATCCCCGAGCCGATCGCACTGCCAATCGCAACTCCCCTGGCGACGGCGGGCTGTTCCGGGTCCTGGCCTCCCAGGCGGCGGATCCGAAGCTGATGGACGACGGGGTGAATCTCGCGAACGCCGACCGGGAAAAGCTGGTGAGCCCGGGGATGCTCACGCTCGCCGGGGTCGACAAATCCTGGAGTCGGAAGCATGCCTTCGATTTCACCATGGATTCCAGCGGAGTCCTCGCCGATGTCGCGGCCGGTGGTCTCAAGTCCGACCTCACCGCTTACTTCGAAGCGGGTGCTGTGGCCCCGTTCCAGGATCTGGCCGGTCTGACTGACGATGAGCCGCTCGTCGGCGACAGCAGCGATGCGACATCCCGCTACGGCTTGGCGGGGCCGCGATTCGGCATGCTCAGGGATTGGGCGCGGTGGGGCGTTCCGTTTGCCGGAACAGACGTGGCGGGGAAATTGCCAGAGTTCGATCCCGCAGCGGGCAAGTCCAGCCGTTCGCTGGCGTTGGCCAATGAACAACCCGTGAAGCTGGCAGGCAACCAGCGCGCGGGCCTGCAGCCCGTCCTGGTGGAAGCCACGAACTATACCCAGATGAGTTGTTATGTGGATCAGGAAGTTCCGAAATTATATCAACTCCGGCAACTGATGTATCCCCGGGTGGTCTTGTGGAATCCCTATAACTGCGAACTCAGGTTCGATCGCTCGATCATCATGATCCAAGGCAACGGCCGACAGGAAATGTGGACCCGCAACCAGTCCGGGACCCCGCCGAAAACCAGCATGTGGGATACCCAGTGGTTGTGTTTCGAGGGTGGCAGAAGCACTGGATTCTTCGCCCAGGGAGGTATCATGAACTCTGCGGGATACAATGATCCCTATATGGGTTCTTACTATTTCTCGATACCCAGGACGACCTTCGCACCGGGTGAATGCCTGGTCTTTTCCCCACCGGGCACTCGCGAGTACAACGGCCTCAGTGCATACCGGCCGGGCGCATACAACCTGAATGAGAACATCCTGAGTTGCGAGGTTTCACCAGACCCGTCGAAGGCCTACTACGTATCCTCCACGGATATCGGTGGGGGTTTCAGTTTCCTGCCGAAGGAATTCTGGTATGCGAAGACACCCTACTGGTCTTCCGGCCAGCGCGACGGGGTGGAAAACCAAGTGGACGACACGCGTGCCATTCTCAAGCACGTCGGCGATGCCGGCACGGTCACCTTTGAGGATTTCGACAAGCTTCCGCAGCTTTGCGTGTTGTCGGCATCGCTGCAATATGGCGCGGGCCGCGAGTCCCGGCTGGTGTGGGGCGGCAACGAGAAGATGCCGATTGAATTGCTGGACCGGGTGGCCCCGCAACCGACGGTGGTTCCCAACGTGCGGACCCGCGAAGGCATCCGGTTGCGTTGGTTCGACGAACATACCTCCAACATCATCGGGGCCGGGAATCTGGCAGGGACTTCCTTTTTCGAGGAGGCGTTGCTGGCCAACTGGAATCCGCGTGCCTCGTTCGTCGTCCGCTCGCCGAGGGAAAACGTCGGTGGCACCATGCCCGTCTCGGGACCGGGTGGCGGGCCATGGTTCTTCGGAGCTTACACCCGGGACCTCTTCGACCAGGCGGTTAGCTGGGATGAGCAAATGCCGGTTCCGAAGAACGGTCGCTACCATGGCAACCCGTTCGGCCCGCCGCAGGAAGGCAACGGGCGCTATGTGCTCTTCGACGTGGCACGCGCGGAAACCGGACTCGTTTCGCTTGGCCAGCTCCAGCACGCGAAGCTCTCCGAACTGATCTGGCATCCTTCTTACGCGGTTGGAAATTCGCTGGCCGATCCACGCTTGGGAACCGGCGGCCATCGCGGTTTGAACCGGACCGCTGCGGTCGCTTCCAGCAGCGGAGCCGCGAAGTTGGGCGGCTTCAGCGCGAGCGAAATCGGCTGGTCCTCAGACAACCAGCGCTCCGGTGGAAAAGACGATTGGGCTGCGACGGCACGCGCGATCCTGGGTGAGGTGCCGGTTCGCGACAACCTGGTTTATGACTTATCCTTCGAGGTGAACCAAAAACTCTGGGACCGCTACTACCTGTCCAGCGGATCACCGCAGGAGAAGCGGAAGTTCATTGAGGATTCAAAGCAAAACCCGTTGCCTAACGGGCGGATGCGCCTGGCTCCGGCAACCCGGTCATCCGCGACCGAAGGCACCCTCACCGATTTCCACCGCTCCGCCTATCAGCTCATGGTCGATGGCGCGTTCAACGTCAACTCGACCCGCGTCGAGGCGTGGAAAGCGCTTCTCGGCTCGACCCGGAGCGCGGGGTTCGGCACCTCCGGGAATGTCCCGTTTCCCCGGGTGCTCGATCCGCGGGAAGGCGCTTGGAAAAACGGCGACCCGGCGGACTCCGACAATGCGTGGGCCGGTTACCGCGAGCTAACCGAAGCTGAGATCGGCAAACTCGCCGAAGCGATCGTGTCCGAGGTCAAGCTGCGCGGCCCGTTCATTTCGCTGGCGGATTTCGTCAACCGCCGCCTTGCCGAGGATGAAACCGGGCGCATGGGTGCGCTCCAGGCAGCCATTGAAAAGGCCGGCTTGAACAGCGCTCTAACGGCAGCGTATCCTTTGGACAACAAGTCATCTTTGCCCGACTACAGCCACCCGGACAATCTCCCGGATCCCACCCGTCTGGAGCAAACGCTCAAGCCCGCCTCGAAAGCCTGGGGCGCGCCCTCCTATCTGACGCAAGCGGACGTGCTCCAGGTTCTTGGTCCCGCCTTGGCCGCGCGCTCCGACACTTTTGTCATCCGCGCTTATGGCGACGCGGTGGACGCCGCGGGAAAGGTCCGGGCGCGGGCCTGGTGCGAGGCCGTGGTCCAGCGTACGCCCCAGCCGCTCGACCCCGGCGAGAGTGGAATCAATCCCCGCCTCGCCGGTCAGGCGGGGGATTTCGGCCGTCGCTTCACCATCACCTCGTTCCGCTGGCTGATGCCGGATGAGATCTAACGTTCATGAGAATCCACAACCTCCTCTGTCTCGCAGTTTGTCTGTCAGGCACCTCGCTGTCCGCCGCCCCGAAGAATGCCGCGGCGCGGCAGGTGCGGTTCCTGGCACTGGGCGAGCTACCTCCGTTCCAACAGGAAATCCGCGACAACGTCCGCTACGAGCTTGAGCCTCCGGCCGGCAGCATCCCGCCGCGGGAGATTGTGTTAGGATTCGGCGGAAAAACCTCGGAACCCACACCGCTGCGGTTGGGCCGGATCAGCGCGCCCTTGAAAGCGCCGGCGGGAAGCGGTCCGCTGGTGTTAGTTCGTCGTGATGCTGCCGAGAATGCCGAGCCTTGGCTCAGCCTCACCCGACCGGAGACCGGCGATTTCCTGGTCCTCTTGTGGCGCGATGCCAAGCAAGGAACCTGGGAGAAAGTCCGTTCGCTCGTGATCCCCGACGACGCCGTCAACGCGCCGGCGGGCAGCGTCCGCTATGTCAACGTTTCACCTGTCACCGTGGGGATCGTGATCGGCGCCGAGAAGCTCATTCTGGAAGCCGGGAAATGGTTCGCGCGCACGGTCGCGGTCAGGGTGGAGCAGTCTTTTGAGGTTCTTCTAACCGACACCACCGGTTCGCTGAAGCGGCTGCACTCCGGCGTGGTCCTGCAGAACCCCGGCGAGCGCAGCCTCGTGCTGGATTACCATGCCGACGGGGTGGGGCAGCGTCGGCCGCTGAAAGTGTCCGTCCAGCGTGAGCAAGCTCCGCAGGCACCGGTGCGGAAGTGACCGCGGGACCGGCGTCGCGGATCCATTCTGGAAATCCAACAGGAATCGGGTCAAGGTCCGCGCATGAGCACCTTCCATATCCGCCCGTATCGGCCCGACGACGTTGATGAAATCTACTCCGCAGCCACCGAGTCCCGCGAGATCATCAGCCGTTGGATGGGCTGGATGACTCCGGATTATTTGCGCGACGATTCCGCGAGGTGGGTCGAGCATGCGGTTACATCGTGGGAAAAAGGTGATGCATACGAACATCTCATCATCGACTCCGCGGATGGGTCGATCGCCGGTGCTTGCGGCCTGAATCTGCTGAACCACATCAACGGAGTCTGCAATTTGGGGTACTGGGTGAGGCGTTCACGCATCGGCCGCGGTGCGGCACGGCAAGCGTCCCTGCTGCTTCGAGATTTCGGCTTCGGGACGGTGGGCTTGAACCGGTTGGAAATCGTCGTGGCCGATGGCAATTCCTACAGCCGGAAGGTTGCGGAGAGCACCGGCGCCATTTACGAAGGACTACAGCGGCTGCGCCTGAAAGTCGGGGACATCTCCCATGACGCACACATGTATGCCTTGTTGAATCCGGCCGCGAGACGGGTGGCCAGATAGGAAACCCCGGACGCAAAACCGCCGCCCGTTCGTGGGAACGGGCGGCAGTTAGGAGTTGCCAGAGGCTGATCAGGCGTAGGAGGACTCCACGCGATTGGCGACGTCGCGGTAGCCGTAGTCGACCTCATAGATTTGCTTGAAGCAATCGAGCGCGGAGACCTTGTCGCCCATTTCGGTGTGGATGAGGCCTTTTTCGTAGAGGACTTCCTTCTTGGTGTTGTCCATGGCGACGAGGTCGGCGAGGGCGTCCGACAGCTGTTTGATGGAAAGGTCGAACATGCCCTTGGCACGGAAGGTGCGGCCTAGCAGCAGCAGCACCTTGGTGCGGATGTGCGGATTGCGCGTCGCCTGTTGGAGGTGGGGAATGGCGGCGCTGTGGTCGCCGGCATGGTAGAGGGCGGTGCCGAGTTCGAAGCGGAGCTGCGGATCGGTCGGGTTTTGATCGACACGTTTCTGGGCTTCCTGGACTTGCTCGGCGATGCGATCGGCGCGGCGGGCGGCGAGCGCGGCCTTGAGTTCCTCGTTGTCAGGATCGGCGGCGACACCTGCTTCGAGCATTTTCAAATCAGTTTCGAGTGCGCGGTCCTTCATCGCGCCGGCCTTGGTGGCGAGGGCGACGTCGCCGTTGCTGAGGGTGTGGGCCCAACTGTAGAAGGTGTGGGCGTTGTGCCAGTCTTCGAGTTGCTCATAGAGACCGGCGAGGTCCTTGGCGGTGGCGAGGTGGTTGGGGTCGAGGTTGTATTTCTCGATGACCTTGTCGCGGCGTTCTTCAAGCTGCTCGCGGGTGAGGCCGGTGCGGGAGGCTTTTTCGAGTTCCTCGAATTCCGCGGTGTTTTTCATCAGCGACCGCATGTCGGCGTTTTCGTCCCACTTCTGTTTCTGCATCGAGGCGCGGGCGGAGGCGTCCTTGGAACCTTTGATCGCGGGGCCGTCGGTCGGGTGGTGCTTGATGATGTCGTTGTAAACTTCGGAGGCGAGCAACGGCTGTTCGCGGGAGATGTAGAACTCGGCGAGCTTGTGAAGGAGCTTGGCGTTTTCGGGGTTGCCCTTGCGGACGGTTTCGAGCGCGAAGGCGGCGGTTTCGAAAAGCTCAAGCTTGAGGCAGGTGTCGAACAGCAGGTCGTTCGCCTGATCGTTGAGCGGGTCTTTTTCGAGTTCCTTCTCGATCAACGGGAGTGCCCCGGTCGGGTCTTTCTTGGCTTGGCTGGCGATTTTCATGACGCCCATGCCACCGGACTGGATGCCGAAAAGGCCGGCTTTTTTCTTAGCACCGCCGGCGATCTGGAGTTCGCACTTGCGCAGCATTTTGCGGCCTTCGAGGAAGCCGGGGCTGTCTTTAAGCACGGCTTGGAGGAGGCTGATGCCGTAGGGAAGGTTGGAGGTTTGAACTGCGCTGAGCGCTTTGAGCCAAAGCGGCTTCAGATTCGCGGGAAGTTCCTTTTCGGTGATCTCGGGCATGACATTAAAGATAGTGCGGTTTTTGGAAAAGCCACGCTACGGCGGCTTGGGAGGAGAAAAGTGATGCGTGCGTGGCGGCTTGGCAAGCATGGGGTGAGGGAGAAAAGCGATAGAATGACGGAATCGGACGTTTTTTGGGATTGATGGCGCGGAACGGATACGATACCGACACGCCGTGCGGCGGAAACTTCCGGTCCGCACTTTTCATTATCTAAAGTCACCATGCCTCCTCGCCCAAAGAACACCGGCCGTCGTAACAACCGCAACCGCTACGGCCCGCCGAAGCGCTCCAGCAAGGATGAGGACGAGAAGGCCGTGGAAGTGGATGGCGAGATTTCATCCGTCCTCGCGGGGACGATGTTCCGCGTGAAGCTGGAGAGCGGCCACGAGGTGCTCGCGCACATCTCGGGAAAAATGCGCAAGCGTTTCATCCGCCTGGTGGTGGGTGACAAGGTCAAGATGGAGATGTCTCCGTATGACCTGACCAAGGCCCGGATCGTTTTCCGGTTGTCCTGATCACCTCACGCGTAGTCCGCCCCGACTTCGGCGGCTTCGAGTGCGGCGACAGACGAATTGTCACGCCGTTCGATGACGATGTCGCCCAGCAGCTCGCTCTGGCGGACCACAAACTGGTTGAGCTTCATCAGTTCCAGCAGCGCGAGGAAAGTAACGATGACCTCGGCTTTGGTGGTTGCCGATTGGAAGAGCGCCTCGAAACGGCGGGATTCGCCGGGTTTGAAGTGGCCTAGCAGAAGATCGATTTTGTCGGAAACGGTGTAGCGGTCGTCGATGATGTCGCCGAAGTCGTGGGTTTCCTCGAAGCGCTTCAATACGTTCTGGAAAGCCCGGATGAGGTCGAAGATCGAGACCTCCGCCAGCGTGGCAGGTTCCTCCGGAGGCTTTTCCGATGCATCCGGCTGATGGGCGAAGCGACCTTCCTGCTCCATTTCGCGGAGGCACAGGAAACCGGCGGCGTCCTTGAATTTCTTGTATTCGATTAGCTGGCGGATGAGTTCCCAACGCGGGTCGTCGTCCTCGGCATCTTCCTCGGGCGGTTGATCGACCCGCGGCAGGAGCGTCCGGCTTTTCAGATACATCAGGTTCGCGGCCATCACGATGAACTCGGAGGCGAGGTCGATGTTGAGCAGCTTGAAGGTGTTGATGTAGTCGAGATATTGGCGGGTGATCCGCTCGATGGAGATTGAATGGATGTCCACCTCATCCTTTTTGATGAGGTAGAGCAGGAGATCGAGAGGGCCTTCAAAAATTTCGAGGCGGACTTTGTAGTCGTTGGCTTCCACGGGGCGGGTGGTAGGGAATGAAAGGTGGCTGTGCGAGGGTAAATTTCCCTCGCCTCAGCGTCGGCGGGTCGTTTTACTGGCGCGGCTGCAAGGCGAGTTGAATTATGGAATCCGAGCAATCGCAAAATTTTAATGAACGCCTGAGCCAATGGGTGGCCAATCAAGGGTTTTGGTTCCAGATCCGTTACTCGATGACCGGCAGCGGGAACAAGGGGACGCTCATGTTCCACTTGTTGCGGATGGTTTCCCGGGTTCTCATTTTCCTGTTGGTGGTTGCGATAGGTGGATGGGTGTATTTGGTCAAAGTGACCGGTACGACCCAGTTCAAGGACGGATTTGAGGATTCGCTTAAAGAGGGTCTGTTCGCCTCGGAGATCGAACTCACGGGATTCAGTCGGAGCTACGGTCAGCTCGGAATCAACCGGCTCGCCTGCCAAGGGGGCGACGAAGCATTCTTCACTTCGCTGGAGGCACGGAACATCCGCGGCAAGATGGGCCTGCTCGATGGTTTCAGCGGGAAATGGGACACGGGGACCATTTCCATCTCGACGCTCGATCTGGAACTCCGGGCCGGCGCTGACGATGCGGAATCGGCGCAATTGCTGGCCAAGGCAGTTTTTGATAGATCCCCGAGGGTGGAGATCAAAACGCTGGAGGTCGCCGACGCAAATTTGCGCTGGGGTTATTCCGACCGCACCCGGGGGTCCATAGACCACAGTTTGCTCAAGATCCAACGCATGGAGGAAGGGCTGAAGCTGACGTTCACCGGCGGAACCTTCTCGCAAAATTGGTTGCGGAATCTGCAGATCGTCAATCTGGTGGTCGAGGTTGCCCCGGGAGGTCTGGTTTTTGAAAAGGCCGAGTTCAAGCGGGGACTGGGCACCGTCGATTTTTCCGGCTTGAAGGTCGCCGCAGGTGAGCGTCCGACCGTCGACGGCTCGGCCAGGATCCGCAATCTGGCAATTGAGGACATTGTGCCGGCGGTCATGAGGAGTTTCATCGAAGGTTCTATCTCCGGGGACTTTCGGGTCACGGGATCGACCAATTCGCTGGAGGGCATCGGCTTCGCGGGAAAGGTCACTCTGGATGGCCAGGATTCGATCTCGTTGCGGCAGCGGATCCACCTGCTCAAAGCGCTTTCCGACTTGGACTACGTGCGGAACTACCATCGGGTGGATTTTCGCGAGGGCTCGTTTTACCTGAAAACGACTGGTGGCGGAATGGAAGTGATTGATGTGAATTTGAAGGCCGATGATCTGTTCACCCTTGAGGGAAACATGCGCGTGAGATTGCCAACGACGGAGGAATCCAAGGCTGCGGCGGAAAACCGCGCGCTAGTCGGCGGCTCGACGATTTTCAATGGCGACGATTCTGAACCCGATGATTCGGGGTCCAAAACCGACGAGATGGATTTCACCCTGAGCAAGGCGGCCAGGCGCATCAAGGATGGAAAACAGACTGATAGCTCCACCTCGTTGTCCAGTCGCCTGGCTTTGAATCTGGCAGCGCGCCAACTGGAAGCCCAAGCCTCCGCGCGCGCGTCCAGGACCCTTCGCTACGAAGGGATGTTCCGGATCACTCTGCTGGCGGACGCGTTCGAGCGTGCGCCCCGGTTGGTGCAGCAGTTCCCGGTGGATCCGCAGCTCGGGCGGATCCCGTTGATGGTTCCGATCGAGGGAACTCTTTACGAGGTCACCCTCAAGCAGGCGGAGGATCTCTATCAGCAAGGCCGCCGTTAGGACTCACGCGGTCGCCGCGGCCAGGCCGAGGCTGTTGTAGATTTCCCGGGTCGCGTGGCTTTTGTTCAAGGTGTAGAAATGAATGCCGTCCACCCCCGCGTTGAGGAGGCCGGCGCACTGCTCGGCGGCATAGTGGATGCCTACCCGCTCGACCGCTTCCGGGCCGGATTTCGCCCTGTCCAGGGCCCGCATCAGCTTCGCCGGGTATCTCGCACCAGCGGCGAGTTCCGCCATCCGCTTCATGCCTGATAGAGAGGTGACCGGCATCACGCCGGCGATGATCGGGACGTGGATTCCCGCCAGCTCGCAGCGGTCGCGGAAGTCGAGGAAGTCGTGGTTGTCGAAAAAAAGCTGGGTGCAGATGTAGTCGGCTCCCGCGTCCACCTTGGCTTTCAGGAAATCGAGTTCATCCACCCGGTTCGGGGTGGCGGGATGGCCTTCCGGAAATCCTGCGACCCCGATGCCGAATCCGCGGGGATCCGGGTGGATCCCGGATTCGTTGAACCTGCGGATGAACCGCACCAGATCGGCGGCATGGCGGAAGCCGCTTTCCGACCAATCGTAGTCGGGGCGGTCCTTGGGTGGGTCGCCGCGCAGGGCGAGGATGTTGCTGACGCCGGCCGCGGCATACCGTTCGAGAATTTCGGTCACTTCCTTTTCGGAGTGGCCGACGCAGGTGAGATGGGGCACCGGCGGGATCGAAGTCGTTTGCTTGATGCGGACCACCAGATCGTGGGTGAGTTCGCGGGTGCCGCCACCGGCCCCGTAGGTCACGGAAACGAAAGTCGGCTGCAGCGGCTCGAGCTCGCGGATCGCCTGATAGAGGTCTTCCCACGACGCGGCGGTCCGTGGTGGGAAAAACTCGAAGGACAGCGAGGGTTTCGAGTCGGTTAGAATGTCTCGGATGTGCATGGCGGATGGGTGATGACGGGCGTCAGGTTTTCAAGGGCGTGGACCGAAACTTTTGCGGGCGTTTGGAGTTTCTCTGCAAGCCAGCCTCGTGGAACGCGGCTAAAAGAGCGTCAATTGCCCATGAAAACAATCCCTGTTTCCTTTCTTATTGCAGGAATGCTGCTGCCGGCGGTTTGCCTTGCCCAGCCACCGGAACCGCCGATGGATCCGCCTGCCGATCAAAAGGGCGAGCGTCGCGGTCCAAAGCAGCAATCCATGGAGGCGTGGAAGCTCGCGGACACGGACAAGGACGGGTTTATTTCCAAGACTGAGTTCGACGCCATGCCTCGGATTCAGAAATTACCTCAGGAGAAGAGTCAGAATTTGTTCAAGCGATTGGACAAGGACACCGATGGCAGGTTAAGCCGCGAGGAACTCGCGCTTCTTGGGAAACCGCGTGATGGCAAGGACGCGCCAATGAAGCGTTTGTGGGAACTCGATTCCGACAAAAGCGGTGGAATCAGCCTTGAGGAATTCAAGGCGGGGCAAGTGTTCATGAAGCTGCCTCCGGAAAAGCAAAAGGAGGTATTCCAGCGGCTGGATACCGACGGTGACGGGGTGATTTCCCCCAAGGATCGCCCGGTGCATCCCTTCAAAAACCCGGATGGCAAACCGCATCTCAAGCGCGGTGATGGGGAGCGCCCGGAGGACGGCGGAGGTCCTGACCAGATCAACCGCAAACTGGATCTCAATGGCGACGGTGCCTTGTCATTCGGGGAATTTCGCACCGGGCCGGCGGTCAGGAACTTGTCCGAAGATCAGCAGGAAGATCGCTTTGAAATTCTCGACCGGAACTCAGACCACAAGATTTCGCCGGAAGATTTCCCGCCGCCTTCAGCTCCGCCGGCTAACTGACCGGACGAAGGCTGAAGGATTGCGAATTCCCCGCCGCTCCGGCGATCAGGGTGCCGCGGAGATGGACTCGGCCTTGGCGGCCGAGGTGAGGACTTCATCGCGGATGCTTCCTCCTTTGCGGTTGCTCCACCATAGGACGACCGGCGAGGCGACGAAGATCGACGAATAGGTGCCGACCAAAAGTCCGATCAGGATCATCACCGAAAAGTCCCGCAGGGCGGAGCCACCAAAGAGCGACAGGATCGCGACGGTGATGATGGTGGTGGCCGAGGTCAGCAAGGTCCGGGAAAGCGTGGCGTTGATCGCCTCGTTCATCAGCGACTTGATCGAGCCGCTGCGGATCAGCAGGCTTTCACGAATCCGGTCGAACACGACGATGGTGTCATTGATCGAGTAACCGGCGATCGTGAGAATCGCCCCGACGTGGATCAGGGAGAGCTCGCCGCCGAAGAGGACGATAAGTCCCACGGAAATGATCACGTCGTGAAGGATGGCGACGAAGCCGCCAAGAGCGAACGAGAATTCGAACCGGACAGTGATGTAGATGAGAATGCCGATCAGGCCCAGGATCAGCGCGATCACCGCTTCCTTGAGGAAGGTTTCGCCGATGAGTGCGGATATTTCCTTGGTACTGCTGTCGATGACATAGTTCTTTGTGCCATCATCACCGGTTTTTTGCTCCGCCAGAACGGGGATCGCTTCACGCAGTTTCGCGATAATCTGCGGCGCATCCTTCGTATCGCTGCGGACAGTCAGCGAGGTGCCGGTGGCTGGGTTGCTTTGTTCCTGAGGGAAGGCGGCCTTGCCGAGGTTCAGGGTGGCGAGTGCCTTTTCCACCTCGGCCAAGGGGACTGACGCCTCTTTACCAAGCTGGAACTGGATCAGAGTGCCGCCGGTGAAGTCCACTCCGAACGCGCGCTCCTTGTGGATCGCGAAGGCTGCAAAAGAAATCACTACGAGAACCAGCGAAGCAATGCCCGCCAGCCGGCGTTTGCCGAGGAAGTCGAAATTGGTCGAATGGATGAGGTTCAGGAAGCTCACCTTTTTCAGGATGTTCAGATCGATTCCCCAGCGGAACAACACGCGGGTGACGAGAATCGCCGAGAACATCGAGGCAAGAATCCCGATGGTAAGGGTGACGGCGAATCCCTTGATCGAGCCGCTGGTCATCCAAAACAGGATGCTGGCGGTGATCAACGAGGTCAGATTGGAGTCGAAAATCGCACTGAACGCCTTGTCGTATGCTGCCGCGATGGCGTTCTTTAGGGATTTCCCGCTTTCGATTTCCTCACGCAGGCGTTCGTAAATCAGGACGTTTGCGTCCACAGCCATGCCGATGGTCAGGATCATCCCGGCGATGCCCGGAAGTGAAAAGGTGAAGCCGAACATGGCCATCACGCCGAACAGGATGATGCCGTTAACCAAAAGTCCGACGAGGGCGATGATGCCAGCAAGGCGGTAGTAGAGCAGGACGAAGACGAAGGTGATGGAGAGTCCGATGATGCCCGCCCAGATGCCTTGCTTCACGACCGCGGCACCGAGTGTTGGAGAAACGGCGTCGAAAGTTTCCACGATCAGCGAGTTCTCCAGCGGGTTCATCAGGGCGTTCGCCAGGTTTTCGACCTCGCCGGGCTCGCTGAGTCCTTCAATGATGAATTGTTTGCCGAGTGGCACCTGGTTGACGACCGGGGCGCTGATTACTTCGCCGTCGAGAACGATCGCAATGCGATCCACACCGGGGCGCATGTTTTTCGTGAGTGCAATCATCTTGTCGGTGCCACCGCTGTTGAGGGTGATGTCCACGGCGTCCCGCTGTTGCTGGGAAGGCGTGGCGAACGCAATGTCCGAACCGCCGAGCGCTGAACGGCGCTTGAGTAGAATTGGCGTGGAATATTCCTTGCCGTCCTGATCCTTGCCTCTGAGCGTGTAGGCGAGCTCGCCTGGGACCTTTTCGGTGCCTGCGGCCACCCGCTCCGCGAGACGTTTGCCATCCGGACCAGGCTCGTCATTGCGGGGGCTGACTTCCTTGAGTTCCAGCTTGGCGACTTTTTCCAGGATTTCGCGGATGCGTTCGGATTCCTCCGGCTCCACACCAGGCATTTGGACGATGATCCCGTCAGTACCCTGGCGGGCGATCATGGGTTCTTTGTTGCCCATGCTGTTGATTCGCTTTTCGATGACCTTGATCGCCTGATCGACCTGCTCGTTGGTGATCGGCATTTTATTGCCGTCGTCGCCTTCCCGCTCTTGAATGCGAAGGGTGAAAGCGGATCCACCGACGATGTCGATGCCGCCCTTGAGACGCTTTTCAAGCGGAGTGGCGGCCATGACGCAGAGTGCGCAGACGCCGATGAGCAGCACGGTGCCTACATTCCTCTTCCGCCGTTCGATTTCGGTCGCGAAGTACCAGAAGAACAGGATCATCAGCGCCAATCCAATAAGGAAAAGGGTCAGCGGGTCGTCGTAAAAAGCGGTGAAGGCAAGCATGGTTTGAACGTCGGGTAAGGCACCGGAAAGGGGCGGAATCAATGAATTCAGGAACGGCTTATTTGGCGGAGGAGACATCCTTCTTGTGGACGGTGGCCACGGCCGCCTTGTCAAATTCGAGCATGGTGCCCTCCGCAACCTTGATGACCACGGTGTGTTCCTTGACATTGTGAATGATCCCGTGGAGGCCTGCCGAGGTGACCACCTTGTCGCCGGACTGCAGCGCGGCGATGCGAGCTGCCATTTCCTTGCGCTGCCGCTGCTGCGGGCGAATCAGGAGGAAATAGAACATCACGACCATGATACCCATCATGACGAACGGGCTGCCGAGGATGCTTTCCGGAGCGTTGGCGGGCGGAGCTTGGGCGAGGATGGTGCTGATGGCTGCGAGGATGGATATCATTGGGAATCGGATCGGGTGTAGCGTTGAACGAAGGAGTCTTTGAATGCGGGGAAGTTCCCAGCGGTGATGGCTTCCCGCGCTCTGGCGACGAGGGACAGGTAGAAATGCAGATTGTGGAAGGAAAGCAACCGCAAACCTAGGATTTCGCCAGCCCGGAAAAGGTGCCGCAAATAGGCGCGGGAAAATCCGGCGACGTGCGGATGCGCGCTCTCGCACAGCGGCCGCGGGTCTTTGGCGTGGATCAGGTTCTTGATGTTGATCGGGCCATCGAGCGTCATCGCCATGCCGTGGCGGGCGAGCCGGGTGGGCATCACGCAGTCGAACATGTCCACCCCGCGGGCGATCATTTCAAGAATCTGCGGCGGAGTGCCGAGGCCCATCGCATAGCGCGGTTTGTCATGAGGCAGGAATGGTACCGCATTGTCGATGGCGCGGAACATCTCGTGTTCAGGTTCGCCCACGGAGACGCCACCGATGGCGTAGCCGTCGAAGCCAAGCTCCACCAGTTCGCGGGCCGATCGTTCGCGCAGATCGGCGTAAATCGAGCCTTGGACGATGCCGAAATGTTGCTGCCGACCGTCACCTGAGCGCGGTTCGTGGGTGGTGACCCAGTCCCTGCAGCGCTTGGCCCAGCGGGTCGTCAGTGCGAGTGATTTGGCGGCGTAGGCTTCGTCGCAAGGATATGGGGGGCATTCGTCGAAGAGCATCGCGATGTCCGAGCCGAGAGCAGCTTGGATTTCCATGCTGAGCTCGGGTGTTAGCAGCATTTTCGAACCGTCGAGGTGGTTTTGGAACCGAACGCCCTCCTCGGTGATTTTTCGGAGTTTCGCCAGCGACCAGACTTGGAAACCGCCCGAATCGGTGAGCATGGGTTTGTTCCAAGTGCTGAAACCGTGCAGCCCGCCCAGCTCGCGGATCAGCTCATGGCCGGGTCGGAGCCACAAGTGATAGGTATTTCCCAGAATGATCTGCGCTCCGAGAAGTTCCAACTCGGCAGGATGCAGGGTTTTGACCGTGCCCTGCGTGCCCACCGGCATGAAGATCGGCGTTTCAACGATCCCATGGGGCAAAACCAATCTGCCGCAACGGGCGGAGGTCGTCGGATCGGTGGCGGAAATGGCGAAAGACACGGGAAAGCCGGGGGAAATAGGCCACAAGTTCACCCGGGCCAAGCTCAATCACGCGCCACGGCGACAGAGAAAAATTTCCGGGATTTCAGAAACTTTCGGCATGGAGCGGAGTTTTGTTGCCGATCGGGGTGCGTGAATTCGCAGTTGAAAATTTCTTGGAATAAGTTTTTCTGGCGCGCCTCTCATTTCCGAATATTCTCCTACACGTTTGAATCAACCCACTAAACCACACATATGAAACTACTCCTCAGCGCGCTTTGCGCATCGTTTATGGTCGTTCCTGCCTTCGCCTGCGATTGCGAAACTGGCAAGGTCAGCAAGGAAAAACAAGAAGGTGCCGTCGTCACTGGCGCTGATTGCGACAAGTGCAAGAAGGGCGACGAGAAGAAAGAGGAAGGCACTGTCATCGCCGGAGCCGATTGCGACAAGTGCAAGAAGGGCGACGAGAAAAAGGAAGAAGGCACGCTTATTGCCGGTGCTGATTGCGATAAAGGCAAGTGCGACAAGGACAAGAAAGAAGGCACGCTCATCGCCGGCGCTGATTGCGATAAAGGCAAGTGCGACAAGGACAAGGAAGAAGGCACGCTCATTGCCGGCGCTGATTGCGATAAAGGCAAGTGCGACAAGGACAAGGAAGAAGGCACGCTCATCGCCGGCGCTGATTGCGATAAAGGCAAGTGCGACAAGGACAAGGAAGAAGGCACGCTCATTGCCGGCGCTGATTGCGAAAAGGGCAAGTGCGACAAGGAAAAGAGCACCGAAGGCACCCTCGCCTGATTCTCAGAACGCAGAACCATTCAATAGAGCCGCCGGACGCAATCCGGTGGCTTTTTTTGTGCTTGAGGGAAATTCAATCTCGCCCCGGTTGAACGCGGACGTACCACTCACCCAATGTCTCAAATCATGATGAATGTGGTCTGTGGGGTGATTGAAAATGCATCGGGCCAGATTCTGGCGTGCTTGCGTCCCGCCGGAAAACACCTTGGCGGGATGTGGGAGTTTCCCGGTGGGAAAATCGATCCTGGTGAATCCCCCGAAGCCGCCCTTGTCCGCGAGCTGCGTGAGGAACTCACCGTGGAGGTGAAAGTTGGTGTCGCACTCACGCCGGTGATTTGGATTTATGAGGACAAAACCATCCGCCTGCTGCCATTCCGCTGCAAGATCATCGGCGGTGAGTTGCAGGCCGTAGAGCATGAGGAGCTTCGCTGGTGCTCGCCGGAAAATTCCCGCGAACTCGCCTGGGCCGCCGCGGACGTGCCGATCCTTCGCGAAATTTCCGCTGCCTCTGCCGAATGAAACGCTAAATTGACTTCGTAGGCTGTCCCGCTAACTTCGAATTCAACCTAAAACCCATGAAACCCTGCTTCACCTTTGCCTCGCTGGCGATCTCGGTCTCGCTCTGCGGACTGCACGCCCAAGAACAAAAACCGCAGGCCGATGCGGCGTTCATGAAGAAAGCAGCGCTGCAGATCGATTTCCACATCGCCTCCTTCTACCGCGCCAAAAAGCTCGACGTCCCCAAGGTGACCGACGACGCGACTTTCCTGCGACGCGCGTTCCTCGTGTCTGTCGGCCGCATCCCCACCGCCGAGGAGGCGCTCGCGTTTCTCGAAATCGAAGACCCGACCAAGCGCGACGCATTGGTGGACTATCTGATGAAATCCAAGGGCTACTCCAGCCACATGACGAATTGGGCTTTCGACCTCCTGCGCATCACCGATGGCCGGGTAGGCACCTCGGCGACTAACGAGCCATATCGGCACTGGGTTCGGACCGCGATGACCAAGAACATGCCGTGGAATGAATTCACCGGCCATTTGATCGCCAGCTCCGGCGACGGCTGGGATCAGAACACCGCGGCGGTCGGATATTACACCCGCGACCGCGGCATGCCCCTCGACAATCTATCCAACACCATGCGCGTGTTCCTTGGCACCCACATGGAGTGCGCCCAGTGCCACGATGATCCGTTCGGCACCACCGAGCGCCACGACTTCTATCAGCTCGCCGCCTTCACCCATGGCCAGTCCATGGTCCGGCGGGAAAACATGCAGCCGCTGTGGGACGAGCTTGCGGACGATCAGGCGAACCGGGGAGAGGAATACCGCGCGGCGCAGACCCTCTGGGATCGCGTTTACGGAATGTCGCTTGGCGGTGGTGGCACCGGCCAGATCGAACTGCCTTCGGACTATCAGTACCGCGATGCCAAGCCCGGCGATGTCGTCGGTGCCCGCACTCCGTTCGGTCAGGCTGTCCGCATGTCGGAGAAAAAAGTCGATACCGATGGTCGGCAGAAACTCGCGGATTGGATCGTTGCCAAAACCGGCGAGCAGTTTGCCACCGTGGCCGCCAACCGCATGTGGAAGCGCGTCATGGGCAAGGGCATTTACGAACCGGTCGATGAATTCATCCCCGCCAAGAAATCCAACTATCCGGAGTTGGTGACCTATCTGGGGACCCTGATGGCCGATCTCAACTACGACCTCCGCGCCTTTCAGCACGTCCTGCTCCTGACCCGCACGTTCCAGTTCGCCACCAATCCGAATCCATCGACCGTCGAGGGCGGCGACGATTTCCACGGCCGCAAGATCGAGCGTCTCTCCTCCGAGCAGATCTGGGATTCCCTCATCACCCTCGCCGCCGGAGATCCTGACAAAACTCCGCCTCGTTCGCTCGACGACCGCATCTATGTAGGTGACAAGCCGGTTCTCGCCGGGAAGAAGACGATGACCCAGCTTTCCAAGGAGGTCCTGGCGCTCCAGTCGGAGCCTGAGGTTCGCGCCTACTTCAACAAGTTCTTCAGTGATGTGAAAAGCGGTGGCGGTGCTGGCAGCGGCACTTCGATGATGATGGGCATGGCCCCGACCCGCACTTACAACAAGGACGCGAAAGTCCGAGCCTCCGAACTGCCTTCACCCGCGCCGCGCGACCATTTCCTGTTTCTCTTCGGTGCATCCGACCGTGAGGTTGTGGATGCATCCAGCCGCGAGCCAAATGTCGGCCAGGTCCTTTCCCTCATGAACGGCTTCGTCCAGCGCGAGCTCGTCAACAAATCCTCCGCATACCTCTACAAGACCCTCGAGGGCGCGAAGTCCGACAAGGAGAAAATCCGCCGCCTCTACATCGCCATCCTCAGCCGTCCACCGACCGACGAGGAGATGACCTGGATGCTCGACGAAGTTAAGAAAGACGGCGATGCCGGTTACCGCAATATCGTCTCCGCCCTCGTCATGTCCTCCGAGTTCCTGTTCCTCCAATAAAACCCACCCACCATGAACCCCTTCCTCAAAGCTGATGAACTGACCCGCCGCCAGTTCGTTTCCAACGCCGCCCGCGCCTACCTCGGCGTGCATTTGTTCCCTATGTTAGGCGGTACCCTCGCCGGCGCCGCACCCGAATCCACTGTCAAGGGCGGCACCGCCAAGCACGTCATCTATCTGTTCATGGCCGGCGGCATGAGCCACGTCGACACTTTCGATCCCAAGCCGAAGAAGAAGGACGTCATGGGTAAAACCGAGGCCATCCCCACCAAGGCGGACGGCATCATGGTCGGCCATTATCTCAAGAAAACCGCCGACGTGATGGACAAGGTCTGCGTCATCAACTCGATGAACTCCACCCAAGGTGCCCACGAGCAGGGTGCTTACACCATGCACACCAGCTACGACCTCCGCGGCACCATCAAGCACCCCGCGCTCGGTGCCTGGGTTGTGAAACTCGGCGGCCGCATTCACCCCGAACTTCCCGGATTCGTCGCAGTGAACAGTTCCTCCGATCTAACTGGCGGGGGATTCCTTGGCGCGAAATATTCCGCCGCGCCGATCGGCAGCCCCGACGACGGCCTTCAGGATTCCCACCGCGCCAGCGACGTCACTCCGGAAAACTTCGAACGCCGCCTGTCGCTTGCCGACAAGATGAACCGCCAGTTCCACGGCCGCTATCCGAATGCCGACGTCAAAGCTTATGAGGAACTTTACCGCGAGGCCATCGCCCTGATGAACTCCAAGGATCTCAAAGCCTTCGATCTCGGCCAGGAATCCCAAGCCACCCGCGACCTCTACGGCTCAGGTCGCTTTGCCCAGGGCTGCCTCCTCGCCCGCCGTCTCGTGCAGAACGGAGTCCGCTTTGTCGAGGTCCAGCTCGGCGGTTGGGACACCCATTACGACAACTTCACCGGCGTCGAAGGCCGCTGCAAAGAGTTCGACCAAGCCTACGCCGCCCTCATCACCGACCTCGAAAAAACCGGCAAACTCAAGGACACCCTCGTCGTGGTCGCCACCGAATTCGGCCGCACTCCCGAGATCAAGACCGAGCATCAGAACGGCCGGGATCACCACCCATCCGCCTTCTCCTGCGTTCTCGCCGGCGGGGGCATCAAAGGCGGCACTGTCCATGGAGTCACCGATGCCTCAGGCGGCAAAGTGAAAGAAGGCATTACCAGCGTCCAGGATTTCAACGCCACCATTGCCTACGCCCTCGGCCTGCCCTACGACACCGTCATCATGTCGCCCACCAAGCGTCCGTTCAAAATCGCGGACAAGGGCGTGCCGATCACCACACTTTTCGGTTAGTCCTTCCGACCGGGCTTATGCCTCTTGCCCGCAAGCGTGGCGTGGCGTGGGCCAAAACCGATGGGATTCCCATGCCCGGTCGCGCCGGAAATCTTTTTCCGAAACCGCTCTTGTCCGCAGGCTTGTCCGTGACTTAGCGTTGTCCAACTTTTGCCAAGCGTGACCCATTCTCCAGCTTCAACCTACATTCTCGGCGTTCTGCCGTCGCGTTGGGGGTCCACCCGTTTCCCCGGCAAGCCGCTTCATTTGATCGCGGGAAAACCATTGATCCAGCATGTTTGGGAGCGCTGCCAGCAGTGTTCGAAGCTGGATGAAATCATCGTCGCCGTTGATGATGACCGGATTCGAGACGCCGTGATCGCCTTCGGCGGCAAGGTCGCCATGACCTCTCCGGATCATCCCACCGGCACTGATCGAATCGCTGAAGCCGTAAAAGCAGTCCCGCAGGCGACCCACATCGTGAACATCCAGGGCGACGAACCGCTCATCGATCCCGCGCTCATCGACGAACTCGCCGCCGCGATGGCCGCCGATCCCGCGCTCGACATGGCGACCGCCGCGAACCCACTCGATCCTGCGGATCCTGCGGTTCAAGACCCGAACGTCGTCAAGGTCGCCATCGCACTTGACGGCCGCGCGTTGTATTTTTCCCGTTCGCCCCTGCCGTATTTCCGCAACCCGGTCGAGGGTCTGCCGGTTCTCCGGCACAAGGGGATTTACGCCTACAAGCGGAGTTTCCTCGAACGCTACGTGACCTGGCCGCCGTCCCCCTTGGAAAGAGCCGAATCGTTGGAGCAGCTCCGCGCGCTCGAAAACGGCGCGACCATCAAAGTCCTTCTCACCAACGACACCTCACCTGGAGTCGATACCCCGGAACAAGCCCGCGAAGTCGAACGACTTCTTACTACAGATCATTCAACACTCTCATGAAATACATTTTCGTTACCGGCGGCGTCGTCTCCTCACTTGGCAAGGGTCTCGCCGCAGCCTCTATCGGAACTTTGCTGGAACATCGCGGGCTGACCACGCTGATGCAGAAATTCGATCCCTATCTGAATGTCGATCCAGGCACCATGTCTCCCTATCAGCACGGCGAGGTTTACGTCCTCGACGACGGCGCGGAGACCGACCTCGACCTCGGCCACTACGAGCGCTTCACCTCGGGCGTGCTCTCGCGGATGAACAACATGACCTCCGGCCAGGTCTTCGACGCGGTCATCAAGAAGGAGCGCCGCGGCGACTACCTGGGGAAAACCGTCCAGTTCATCCCGCACGTCACCGATGAGATCAAATCCCGGATGCACCAGGTCACCGTGGACAATCCGACCACCGACGTCCTCATCACCGAGATCGGAGGCACCGTCGGCGACATGGAAGGTCTGTTATTCATCGAGGCCTTGCGGCAATTTGCATTGGAAGTCGGCAAGGAGAACGTTTGCTTCATCCATGTCACGCTGCTGCCCTACATCAAGGCCGCCGGTGAGGTGAAAACCAAGCCGACCCAGCAATCCGTCGCGAAACTCCGCGAACTCGGCATCCAGCCCGACATCATCATCTGCCGCACCGAGGCTGATCTCGACGAAGACAACCGCAAGAAGATCGCGATGTTTTGCAACGTCGAGCGCAAGAACGTCGTCGCCTTCCGCGATGTCGCCCACACGATTTACGAATGCCCGTTAGACCTGCGCCGCGACAAGATCGACCGTCTCGTGGTCGACAAGTTAGGCCTCGGCCACACGCCGTCTCCCGCGCTTGAGGAATGGGAGAAATTCGTACAACGGGTCATTCATCCGAAGCACAAGGTCACCATCGCCGTCGCCGGCAAGTACATCGAACTCCAGGACGCCTACAAATCGATCTATGAATCGCTGATCCATGCCGGCGCCCATCACGACACCAAGGTGCAGATCGTCCGCGTGGAAGCGGAAGCCATTGAGGATCACGGCGCGAAATCCGTCATTGGCGATGTCGACGGAATCCTGGTTCCCGGCGGTTTCGGCGACCGGGGGATCGAGGGGAAAATCCTCGCGGCCAAGTATGCCCGGGAAAGCAGGATTCCCTATCTGGGCATTTGCCTCGGCATGCAAATCGCAACCATCGAGTACGCGCGCAACGTCTGCGGCTTGAAGAACGCGAACTCCACCGAGTTTGACAAGACCACGAAATACCCGGTGATCTGTTTGCAGGAAGAGCAGAAGGGCGTTGAGGACATGGGAGCCACCATGCGCCTCGGCTCGTGCGAATCGATCCTCTTCACCGGCACCAAGGCGGCCGATCTTTACGACAATGTGGAGCGCATCCACGAACGCCATCGCCACCGGTATGAGTTCAACTCCGACTATCAGGATCGTCTGCAGGAAGCCGGCCTGGTGATTTCATCAGTCTCGGCAGAGGAAGGTCTCGTGGAAATCGTCGAACTGCCTGACCACCCGTTCTACATCGGCGCGCAATTCCACCCTGAGTTCCAATCGAAGCCGAACCACCCCCATCCGCTCTTCTCCGGCTTCGTCGCCGCGGCGCTGGAGAAGTCCCAGCTCTAACCGTAGCGCGGGGGTGGTTCCGGTGCTGGCAGGCATCGGACTGATGCCATCACCATCACCTCCACGGGCGACATGCCGCTGTCCCGCAGTGTCTTGATGGATAGAGATTCGTTCCTTTTCGCGAGCCGTTGGCCGGCTTCATCCAGCACCAGCGCGTGATGGAGATAGGCCGGCTCGGGAAGTTCCAGCAGGACTTGCAACAGGCGGTGGACGTGGGTGGATGACAGCAAGTCCTCGCCGCGGGTGACGTGGGTGATTTGCTGGAACGCGTCATCCACGACCACTGCCAGATGATAGGCCGAGCCGATGTCTTTCCGCGCGAGAACCACATCGCCTAACAATTCCGGGGCCACAGGGATTTCGCCGAAACGCAGGTCGCGGAAGGTGAGGGGACCGGCGAGCTCCGCGGCCCGGCGGGAATCCAACCGCCACGCGTGGGGAATGCCCGCGACAAGCTTGGCGTGCTGTTCGAGGGGTGTTAGTTTCAGGCAGGTTCCGGGATAGACGGATGCCTCCTGTCCCTGGGGAGCCGCGCCCATCCGCGCCCATTCGTCCTGGATCTCGCGGCGGGTGCAGAAACACGGATACACCAGTTCTCGTTCCCGAAGTGATGCCAACGCAAAGTCATAAGCCTCGATTCTCGACGTTTGGCGGAGTGGTTCACCATCCCAGGTCAGGCCAAGCCAAGTGAGATCATCCTCGATGCCTTGATAGAATTCCTCGCGCACGCGGGGGCCGTCGATGTCCTCATGCCGCAGCAGGAAAACCCCGCCGGCGTCTCGCGCGAGCGAATGCGCGACCCGCGCCGCGTGCACGTGGCCGAGGTGCAGTCGTCCCGTCGGACTGGGGGCGAAGCGCGTGCGGATGGTCATGGGACTATTTGAAAAGCACATCCACGCCCATCGCGGATTCCCGCATGAACGCGGGCAACGCCTGCGGCGCGCGGGCGCGGAAGATCCGATAGACGAATCCTAGCAGGTTGAGCGTGAAGAGGTGGTCGAACATCCGGTAGCCACGCTTTTTCCGCACCATCAGGCGCACGGCCCAGGCGATGGTCCGGCGTTTCAACTTGAAGGGCTCGAAGGAAACCTTCACCCGGTAGCGCTGGCGGATTTCCTTGGGCCAACGTTGTTTGTATTGCTTCTTGGCGGTCCGGATCTGCTCCGCCATCGATTGGTCGAAGGGCAGGAAATAATACCGCCGCGCCAGCAGGATCAGGCCGAATGCATCGCGCATATGTTCGATGTCGTCCACCGGCATTTCCGCTTCCTTCGCGAGCTCGATCATTCGCGGGAACAACCCGGCCGCGGCTTCGCCGGCGCGCAGGGCGCGTTCGGGATCGGTGATGAAATGGGAGATGATCTTGCGCACGCCGTGGTTGATGAAGATGCAGTCCCAATACATGTGCAGTATCGGCGGGACCCTGACACGTCGGAAAAACAACTTCTGGCGGGCGAACTCCTCGATGTATAACAGTTCGAGAATGACGGTGTCCGCGTGGCCCAGCAGTTCAAGAACCGCCGGCGCGTTGGCCGTGAAATCCCCGATGACGGTTTCCACCGATTTGCCATGTTTGAAAACCCCGATGGCCGCGGCCGTGTTCAGGCGGATCCAGACGTCGCGGTTTGCTTCCTCCAGAAATGCCAGCCGCCGGAACCGGTGCCAGCCGCCGGTCTGGCACCAGACGGACATGCCGACCATGTTAGTCGCAGCCGTTAGTTCGCGGGCGAACCGCTCGCAATCGCGGCCGATGAACGACGGATATTCGCCCGCGCCCTCGTATTCGCGGCGGGCCTGCATCTCGATGATCTTCTTCTGGGGCACCCGGAAGAACGCGCGGTTGAGCGGCAGGTAGCGGAAGAAGTCGCTCTCACCGTGCTTCATCGAGACGATGAAATTGGGAGAGTCCACGCCTTTGAGAGTGTCCGCCAGAGTGCCCTCGTGCCAGATCAGATCGCCGATCCGGTGCGCGCCGACGGTCCACGTGCGGAGGATGAGATTCCTGCCGCGTTTCTCGAACTCAGGCACTAACAGGTGGAGCAGGCGGTTGGTTTCCTGCGCACTGGTTAGGTGGAGCTGCGTGCGGATCGGGGCGTTCACGTCGGTTCCATCGCTCTCGCCGATCCGCATGATGAGTCCTGCAAGCTGTGGAAAATCATCGAGCACGCCGCAAACGAGGGCTTTATAATAATCCTCGAGAACTTGCAGGTCGTCGCCGAGTCCGGTCGCCACCGCAGAGGTCATCGGCAGGACATCGGTGGTCAGATAGATTTTGAGGCCGAATTCCTGATGGAGAATGTCGAACAGGCGCCGGAAATGTTCCCGGAAGGTCGCGATCTGCTGGGCCACTTCCGGCTCGTGCAGAGGGTGGGGGGCCAGATGGGCGAGGTCGTCCAGGGTCACGGCGTTGTAGCCTTGGGCGGCAACCTCGCGGGCGAATTTCCGCAAGTCGGTTTCGATCTGCCGCCACTGGTCCGGGCCGGCACCGACGAGATGGGAGAAGGGGATTTTCGACCAGTTGACCCGCTGATGGTCGTAGCCCCGGAAGAACGGGCCGATGGCGTCGATTAGAAAAATCTCCATGTGTTGCTGCGGCAGAATAGACCTCGCGGCCCGCGGCAGCGACCAGATTCGTTCGCTGGCGGAATTGTCACGGTAAATCCCGGGTGGACCATTTTGCGAGGATCGCTAGGATGCCCGCCATGCACACGTTTGGAATCTGGCTGGCTTCCGCCGCGCTCGTTGTCGCCGCGGCGACGGAAGATTTCATCTCCACTGCGAAGGCCAGGTACGGGGCGTTTGGTGAGAAGGGGGCGAGCTTTCTGGTGGAGAACATGCCGGCTGGAGATCGCAAGGAGTTGAGTGCGGGTTTTCTAACTGAGAATCTGGATCTCGCGTTCAAAGCCCGGGAGACTTTTCCGTGGGCGAAGGGTGTTCCCGAGGAGATTTTCCTCAACGATGTCCTGCCCTATGCGGTTTTCAACGAGCCTCGCGATCCATGGCGGGCGGAATTTTTCGATAAGGCCGCGCCGCTGGTGAAGGACGCGAAGACCATCACCGAGGCCGCACAATCGCTGAACCAGGAGTTCTTCAAACTCATCAACACCCACTACGACACCGGACGCAAGCGGACGAACCAAAGCCCCAAGGAATCGATGGAGCAGGGCAAGGCGACCTGCACCGGGCTCGCAATCCTGCTGGTGGATGCTTGCCGGGCGGTCGGCATTCCGGCCCGCGCGGTCGGCACGCCGATGTGGACGAATGGTCGTGGCAATCACACTTGGGTTGAGATTTGGGACGGCGACTGGCATTTCACCGGTGCCGACGAATACGACGCGGCTGGCCTGGATCGAGGGTGGTTCACGGGAGATGCCGCGAAGGCGGATGGCACCAAGCCGACGAACGCGATTTACGCCACATCGTGGAAGAAAGGTGGTCTAGCATTCCCGATGATCTGGGCGGAAAAGGACACGTCGGTGGCTGCGGTCGATGTCACGTCCCGCTACACCGGCAAGCCTTCAGCGATTGCCAAGCCGACGCTCGGGATCCGATTTTTCGACGACAACGACCGTCTGGCTGTGAAAGGAAAACTCACCACCGAGGCTGGGCAGGGCTTTGCGGATTTTGAAACCAAGGCGGGCACCGCCGATCTCAATGACATGCCGCGCGTGGAGGTGGAGCCGGGCACGCGCTACCGGTTGCGATTTCAGTTCGGTGGCAGGTGGCTCGAAACTCCGCCGTTCGAAGCTGGAACAGGGGAGGCCACCCGGGACATCCGGAAAAGTGAGCTCAAGGTGGCGCGAAGCCGGAGTTTGTGAAAATTTTCACAAACGGCTTGAGGGGATGGGGTAGCAAGGGCAATCTCCCGCCAACCAGCAAACCACTATGGTCAGTCCTTCTCCCAGTATCCTCCACACGGCCTACGATTCGAAGATCGAGGGCAACGTGATCATCACCCGCGTGGATGCCGCCATCAACTGGATGCGGAAAAATTCACTGTGGCCGATGCCGATGGGCTTGGCCTGTTGCGCGATCGAGCTGATGGCGACGGCGTCGAGCCGCTTCGATATCTCGCGCTTCGGGATGGAAGTGATGCGGTTTTCTCCGCGTCAGGCCGACGTTTTGATCGTGTCCGGGACCGTGACTTACAAGATGGCGCTGGCGGTGAAGCGGGTCTGGGATCAGATGCCGGAGCCCAAATGGTGCATCGCGATGGGTGCCTGCGCCTCATCCGGCGGCATGTATCGCAGCTATGCGGTGCTTCAGGGCATCGACAAACTGATCCCGGTGGACGTCTACATTTCCGGCTGCCCGCCGCGGCCCGAAGCTTTGATTGAGGGCTTGATGAAGCTGCAAAGGAAGATCGAAGGCGAGGAATCCACGATGGACCAGAAGCGCACGTTCATGGAAGAGAACGCCTGAATATCTCCTAACTGAAATTTAAAAATGTCAGCCGCAGCCGATGTCACCACGCTCCGCGAATCGTTCGGAGCCAAGATTTGGGAAACCTTGGAATTCCGCGGGGAGCACACCGTCAGGGTGGAACTCGGCTTCCTGCACGACGTGCTCGCGAAATGCAAAAACGATCTCGGCTACGAGATGATCCTGGATATTTCCAGTCTCGATCATTTCGGCGACGACCCGCGGTTCGAGATGGTTTATGAAATCGCGTCGCTCGACGATTCCAAACATTTGCGGATCAAAGCGAAGGTCAGCGAGGATGAATCGGTGTCATCGGTGACCGATCTCTGGGTGGGTGCGGATTGGCATGAGCGCGAGGTCTGGGACATGATGGGGATTCCCATCACCGGCCATCCTAACATGAAGCGCATCCTGATGTGGGAGGGTTATCCCTATTTCCCGCTGCGGAAGGATTTCCCGTTAGCCGGTCGGCCGACGGACATGCCGGACGTGGCGTTCACCGGAGTGGCCCCGTTGGAAGGCGGTCCGTTCGTGACGAGTGCCGATGGCGGCGATGTCGTCCACCGCGAGCCGCGCGCCCGGGTGGTGAAGTGACCCGGCCGGGCGAGGCAATCTAACATCGCGAGCCGTCATGAATTCCAGCGGCGCGCCTTTTTCCAACTTCGCACGGAATCTGCGCCAGATCGGAAGCTCGCCGATGGCCTGGACGTTTGTCGGGGTGATTCTGGCAATCCAACTGACCGTCACCGTTGCAGGCGGGCAGGATCATCAGCCGGCGAGGTCTTGGTTCGAGGTGTTCGGCCTGAGCCGTGACGGGGTGCTATCCGGTAAAGTCTGGCAGATACTCACCTACGGCTTCCTTCACGGGGCTTGGTGGCATGTGGGACTCAATGCGGTTTTGTTGCTGCTCGTCGGATCGAGGATCGAGCACATGGCCGGGCGGGGAGCCTTGGCGAAGGCAGCGGTTTTCGGAGTGATTGCCGGGGGTATCTGCCATTTGATCGTCACGCCCGGTGGAGAAGCCGCACCCTATCTCGTGGGTTTCTCCGGCGGATTCACGGCCTTGCTGCTGCTGCTGACCACGCTTTCGCCTCAATCGCGGATGATGCCGCTGCCGGTTTCCGGGAGAAGTCTCGGCTTGGGCGTCCTTTTGGCGGAACTGATCCTCGCTCTTGCGGACCCCGCGGCGGGGGTTCCGGGGTTTTCGAGCTTTGGAAAATGGCTGGTCGGGCTCGGCTTCGGAAACCTGTTCCTTCTGGGCCACGCCTGTCACTTCGGCGGCGGCATGGCGGGGTGGATGTTAGGCCGGTGGCTTCAGCGTCCCCGCATTACGCTGGAACGCCTCCGCCGCGACAGGGAGCGGCGGGAGGCGAGCGAAGCCAGGCGGACGGGATGACAAGATTCAGTTAGCGATAATTGCGGTCGCGTTTCTTTTCCTCGTCGGATTGTTTCTGCTTTTGAGCACGGTCGCTTCTTTGCGGGTTTCCCTGCGCTTGCGGGCGGTAGTTTTTGTTAGGTTGGGCGTTCCGCTGCCCCTGGCGGGCTTGCTGCTGGGGCGAGGTCACCGGGGTGTTGTAGCGGGATGGCAGGCGGCCGTTGTTGTTTTGCGTGCGGGTATCGGTCCGGGTGCTTCCCCGCACCGCTTGGCCGCCTTGAGACCTGGACTGGCTGTCACGGGAATAGGTGGCGGATGGACGGGATCCGGTATTGGGGCGGGAAGAGGTCGTTTGGGAATTCCTGTCGTTCCTGTTGTTATACGCACCCTGTGACGGGCGGGAGCTCTCCCGCCTGCCACCCTGCGGCTCCGAACGGACTTGTTTCGCCCAGCCGTAGTTGGAATTGCGGTAGCGGTATTCCCGGTTCTGATAGTTCGGAATGATCACGTTGGTGACCCGGCTTGGCGGGCGGATGTAGCCACTGCCGGGACGCCAGCCATAGGGATGCGGCGCGCCGTAAACAATCGGCGGACGGTAGCCGACCGGATAATAGCCATAGAGGTAAGGATCGTAGTAGCGGCGGCTGCGATAGTCGTAGTAGCTGTAAGTGTAGGGATCATAGCCCCAGCTCGGATTGCCGGTGCCGATGAAGACGGAGGTGGAAACCCCGCTGCCGCCATAACCGTAGCCACCGGTGCTGTAAGTCCCACCGACCGAAGCCGAGGAATAATAGGGATCATAGGCACACGAGCTGAAAACCAAGGCAGCCATAGCTCCCGCTGCGATGCCGACCAGAGAGCGGAATTTTTTCGTCATGCGGCTAAGACACCACAGGCCAGGCATCTATTCGAACGGTTTCTCGGGGAATTTTTCACCACCGACTGCCTTGGGTTGACAGGCGAGTGGTTTCTTCGGTTTCCTCGCGGTCGTAAACCTATGATTGAAACCACCTCTCCGATCCTCGTCACTGGAGGAGCCGGTTACATCGGCTCCCACACCGTCCGCCTGCTTGCCGGACAAGGACGCAAGATCGTGGTGCTGGACAACCTGGTGTTCGGGCACGATCAAGCCATCATTGATCCGGAGGTCGAGTTGGTGGTCGGCGAGGTGGGCGATCAGGATCTCGTCCGCAGGTTGTTTGAGAAGCATCGGTTTGGAGCGGTGATTCATTTCGCCGCTTATGCCTACGTCGGGGAGTCCGTCACCAACCCGCTGAAGTATTACCAGAACAACACGGCCGAGCCGATCAAGCTGCTTCAGGTGATGCAAGAGTGCGGCTGCAAGGTCTTCGTCTTCTCTTCCACCTGCGCCACCTACGGGGTTCCGGACAAACTCCCGATCACCGAGACCAACCGGCAAGCGCCTATCAATCCTTATGGCATGAGCAAGTTGATGGTCGAAAAAATCCTCGCGGACTGCGGTGCCGCCTGGGGCCTGCGGTTTGCCTGCCTCCGCTATTTCAACGCCAGCGGCTGCTCGCCTGACGGGCGGATCGGAGAGGATCACAATCCGGAGACCCATCTCATCCCACGGGTCATGATGGCGGTCACCGGAGAGATCGACCATCTCGAAGTCTTTGGCACGGACTACGACACGCCGGACGGCACCTGCATTCGGGACTACATCCACGTCGAGGATCTGGCGGATGCCCACGCCCGGGCACTCGATCACTTGGCGGCTGGGGGCGAATCCGTCTGCTGCAATCTTGGCACCGGCGTCGGAGTTTCCGTGAGAGAGATCATCTCAGCCGTCGAGGAAATCACTGGCAAGACCGTGCCCGTCAAATATGGCCCGCGCCGCGAAGGTGACCCTGCCTCGCTGGTAGCTGATCCGTCACTTGCGAAAGAACTGCTTGGCTGGGAGGCCGGCCGCAAGAATATCCGTGACATGGTGGGGCCCGCGTGGCTCTGGACCAGTGGTCCGAATGGCGGCCGATACCCCGCAAATAAAAAACCCACGTAAATGCGATGTATTGACATTTGCACTTGCGGGGTTGGCGAAAGCACGCCAATTTTAACCCGAACTCAAGCTCCAAACCCATGAACGCAGTTGAACTGAATATCCAATCCCGGCGGCTCGGCCCCGGCTTCACCTTGGTGGAAATGCTCGTCGTCATTGCCATCATGTCCATCTTGATGACCGCCGGAGCCATCGGCTTGGGGGGTATGGGTGGCAAGGGCGTGACCAGTGGCGTGGCAACCGCCGAATCTCTCTTCGACGAGGCTCGGGCAGTAGCCGTGGGCCAGCGCACGAGAGCCCGGCTGATGGTGCTGATCCCCTCGGGCAGCGGCACAGTCAGTACCGCCACTCCTTCCCCGGAAGACCATTTGCGGAAGATAGTCGTGGCATATGCAGAGGTTAACCCCGCCACCGGCGTGGAGACTACACCGGAAAAGTGGGTGCTTGCAGGCCGTGGGACAGTGCTCCCGGATCAAGTGTTCTTCAGCAAAAAATTCAGCAAGCGCGACCACGATAACAAGTCCGATTTCAGTGGAAGTGACGAAATGACGCTCGGCACCTCCTACAAGGCAAATGCCGGAAAATATCTTTTTTACGAATTCAATTCCGAAGGAATTTGCACCACTCCGGGAGCCAGTTTTGTCCTCGGGACGGGTGCCAGGGGAGGTAGCAAGACCGCGGTGATGGAATCGCCAAAAGTAACCTCCGCCGGCAAGCGCGACTTCGGTGGATTCGTGGTATGGCGGAACGGCCGGACCTCGGTTTTCCGCAGCCCGGCCCAGATTTCCAGTGAGATCCAGTCTCTTGACAGCGGCAACGAATTCTAAGTCATGAAACCCTCTCCCAATCCCCGCGCCAGCGGCTTCACTCTTCTCGAAACCGTCATCGCCATCGGCGTGCTGGCCGTTCTTCTAACTGGCTTCATGGTGGTCTTCACTCCGGCAGCCGAAGGCATTCGCCAGTCGATCAATGTCCAGCAGGCGGATCGGCTAGCGTCTGCTCTGGAGAAGGAATTGGTGACCTTGCGCAAAGGTGAGGAATCCAGCAAATTCGCCACGGGGTTCGACAAGGCCTATCAGATCATCGAGGACTCCATGAACCCGACCACTCCCGAGCTGATTTTTGTCTACCAGTATCGCGGCGACCTCAATGCAACGTTGCGCAGTGACGGGACATATGCCCCCTTCAAGTCAACACCGGCCTCACCGGGCGTCGCGGGCAAGGACTATACCGTGGTGCCCATGGCCCGGCGGCGGGTCACGCTCAGCGGCGGCACCGATAGTAATTTCAAGGACGATCTTGAGGCTCTCGAGGGACGTGTGTTCGCCGTGAAGGCAACCCAGCTTGTCTTCGGTACTGTCTCAGGTGCCAGCCAATTGACCTTGTCCACCACGGGAGCGATCGAAGACCCGTCACCCGGCGAGCCATTGCTGGCAGGAACCACAGCCTCGGGAACCTATCCGGAAGCCGTTATCGCGTTTTCCGCCGAGTTCTTCAGCCTCCCGAGTTCCGCCTATTCGTATCTCAAGACCGGCGGGGGATTTGACCCGAAAAAACTGAAGAGGGCGATGTTCACCCGCAACCTTGCTGTCCGCCGCTAACGTTTCCACTCCAACGAATCTATGAAAACCCAACGGAATTCCGCTGCCAAAGGTGGCTTCACCTTGATGGAATTGATGGTGGCCATGGCCATCACCACGATCATCGTCACCGTGCTGGTCTCGATCACGTCGATCGCCCTCGACACTTGGAACCGCAGTCGTGCGGAGCTTCGGGCATCCCGCCAGGCGAAGTCGATGGTCGACACGATGGCCCGCGATTTCGAGTCGCTGGTCACCCGCAAGGGCAACACCAGTGAATGGCTTTCGGCGATCGTGGACCCGGACCTTGGCAGCCTTGGCAGTGGGCTCAAGAGTGAGAACGCAGCGCGGTTGATCTTTTTCACAGCCGCTACCGATCGTTATGATGGGCAGATAGGCAGCGCGACTGACCTCGGTGGCGATGTCTCTTGTGTTGCCTACCAACTCGAGTATCGGGATCCTATCGAACCAGGAGCCGCATCAAATTACAAAACATTCGTTTTGAACCGGTTGCTCGTCGACCCCAAAAAGACCTTCGACGATCTTCTTGGAAAAACCGATGAGACCAAAAGCTTGGAAAGTGTTTTCACCTCCGCATTCGGGTCCGGTCTATCCAATCCTGCAAACTTCGTTGCTGAGAACATTTTTCAGTTCTCGATTACCTTCCATGTCCAAGTGACGGATCCAGCACAGACCCCTTCCGTGTTCACGGTACCAGTGACGATCGGAAACTCCGGGAAGCAGACCACCAAATCCTTCGTCATCCGGGGGACCGGGATCAAGGCCGAGGATAGTATCGGAGGATCGGTGACAGCTGCCCAATTGGCAGCAGGGCGGGTTACCGCGATGGAGCTTTCCGCGACGGTGATCTCGGATTTTGGCATTGATCAACTCCGCACACGCTTCAAAAATTCGACGCCTTCTCCAAAGGAAGTTGCGGATTTGCTCGCCAAGCATTCCTACGAATACACCAAGCTGGTGCAGCTTCCGAGCATGTGAGGAGAGGGAAAAGCCATCCGGCTGCGCGGGTTGGACCGAGCCCAACCCAACCTCATAGCGCTCCAAACCGCCGGTGGCGGCGTTTGTATTCCTCCACAGCCTCGAACAGATCACCTTGGCGGAAATCCGGCCAGAATTTTTTGACGATTACCATCTCTGAATAACTGATTTGCCAAAGCAGGAAATTGGAAACCCGCATCTCGCCGGAGGTGCGGACGAGCAAATCCGGATCGGGAATTCCCGCAGTTTGGAGGCGGGAGGCGAACAACTTGCAGTCAATATCTTCGGGGGAAATTTTTCCGGCACCGACATCTTCGGCGAGTGATCGCGCCGCCGAAACGATTTCCTCACGACCGCCGTAGGAGAGTGCCAGCACCAGCGTCATCTTCTTGTGGTTCGCGGTGCGGGCTTTGATCCGCTCAATCAGCGCGCGGGTCTTCTCGGGCAGGCGGTCCAATTGGCCTATAACCAGCAGGCGGACGCCCTGCCGGTCCAGGTCCTTGGCCTTTTCGTCGAGGAAGCGGTTCAGCAAGGCCATCAGCGCGGAAACTTCCGCTTCCGGGCGGCTCCAGTTTTCCGAGGAAAACGCGTAAAGAGTCAGGTATTCAACGCCCAGTTCGATGCAGGCTTCCATCACTTCCCGCACCGATTCCGCCCCGGATCTATGTCCTTCCAAGCGCGGCAGTCCTCGCTCCTTGGCCCAGCGACCGTTGCCATCCATGATGATGGCGACGTGGCGGGGGATTTCAGGGTGCGTGGCCATGAGCGGGTCTTGCGGAGCGGCGGAGAGCGTTTTCACGGGCGGATCAAACCCGGCTTATGAGAATGCATGATGAAAGCCGCAAATTTTTTTGACGAATTCCCGCTCAGGCGATGAGAGTCTGGACGCGGTCCGGACCGACTCCGACAAAAGCGACCGGCGCACCGCACAACTCTGAAAACCGGTTGAGATAGGCCTTCGCGTTCGCGGGCAAATCCTCGTAGCGGGTGATCTGGGTGGTGTCGGATTTCCAACCGGGAAGCGTTTCGTAAACTGGCTTCGCTTTGTTCCATGCTTCGCGGTTGGCCGGCGGCAGTTCATGGATTTCGCCGTTGATGTCGTAGCCAGTGCAGATTTGCAACGTTTCGTATTCGTCGAGGCCATCGACATTGGTGATCGCGAGACCGGTGACGCCATTGACCATGCAGGCAAAGCGAAGAAGCACGGTATCCAACCAGCCGCAGCCGCGCGGGCGGCCGGAAACCACACCAAACTCGCGGCCGAGGCCGTGCAGATATTCGGAAAGGCCTTCGTCCACGGTCGGGAAGGGCCCGGAGCCGACACGGGTGGTGTAGGCCTTGCAAACGCCGATGACGCGCTGAATGGCGTTCGGTGGCAAACCGGAACCGGTGCACGAGCCGCCTGAGGTGGTGTTGGAAGAGGTCACAAACGGATAGGTCCCGAAGTCGATATCGAGAAGTGTGCCTTGGGCACCTTCGAAGAGGATCGTCTTTCCCGCCCTCCACGCGGTGTGCAGCACCGGAATGGTGTTTGTCACGTGAGGACGCAGCCGCTTGAAGGCCGTGTAAACTTCATCGATCACCTGATCCGCGCTGAACTTGGGCAGATCGTATTTCGCGAGGATCTCGTTCACCTCGGTGACACGCCTCGTGATCTGGGCTCGGGTGAATTCCTCGTCCATCAGGTCCGCGACGCGCAAGCCGCATCGGTTCACCTTGTCTGCGTAGGTGGGGCCAATACCGCGCTTGGTGGTGCCGATCTTCTGGTCACCGAGGGCAAACTCGCGGGCGGCATCGAGCTCCTTATGAAACGGCAGGACCACGTGGGCGCGATCGGAAATCAGGAGCTTGTCCGGTGTGACGGAAACTCCGAGTGCCTCATTGCGCTCGATTTCCGCGACCAGACCGGTGGGGTCCACGACGACGCCGTTGCCGATGATGTTGACCTTGCCGTCCCAAAGGATGCCGGATGGAAGCAGGTTGAGAATGTAGCGCACGCCATTGGCGATGACCGTGTGGCCGGCATTGTTTCCACCCTGGCCGCGCACGACAACGTCCGCGGTTTCTGTCAGATAGTCGACGATCTTGCCTTTTCCTTCGTCTCCCCATTGGAGACCTACGACGATAGTATTCATGTAATTTTTGGAATGGGTCGGATCGGGCTGATCAGACGGATGACTTCGTTTGATCGATCAGCGCCGCGAACTCCTCGAAAAAGTAACTCGCATCATTCGGCCCCGGAGCGGCTTCCGGGTGATACTGGACGCTGAAGACCGGGTGGGTCCTGTGGCGCATGCCTTCGACGGTGCCATCGTTCAGGTTAACATGGGTGACCTCTACATCGTCAGGAAGCGAGTCCGGATCGACCGCGAAACCGTGGTTCTGCGAGGTGATGGAAATTTTCCCCGTCCGCAGGTCTTTAACCGGCTGGTTGCCGCCGCGGTGACCGAACTTCAGTTTGAAAGTCGTACCGCCGAATGCGTGGGCTAACAGTTGGTTGCCGAGGCAAATGCCGAAGATCGGCTTCCGGCCGATGATCTGTTTGAGCTCCTCGTGAATGTAGCCCAGCGCCGCCGGATCTCCAGGGCCGTTCGAGAGGAAAACTCCATCGGGATTTTTCGCCAGAACCTCGCTCGCGGAAGCGGTTGAGCTGACAACCTCCACTTCGAAGCCCGCTTGGCGAAGGCGGCGGAGGATGTTGAATTTCAGCCCGAAATCATACGCCACGATCCGGTGCCGCACCGGCGGCAGCGGCAGGTAGGATTCCGACTGCTGGGTCAAAACGTTTGGCAAGGTCCATTCCCGCGACTCGGCGGTCCACATATAGGATTCGGGCGTGGAAACCTCCTTCACGTAGTCCATGCCCTCCATCGATGGAGATGCCTTGGCTGCGGCGATCGCCGCTTCGCAATCCAGTTCGGTAGTCACACAAGCCCGCATCGCACCAAGCGAACGCAGGTGCTTCGTGAGTGCCCGGGTATCGATTCCTTCAATTCCCAAAATCTGGTGCTCGGCCAGATACGCTGATAGCGGCTGGGTGGAGCGCCAGTTCGACGGCACTTCGCACAACTCACCAATCACGAACGCCCGGATATGCGGCCCGGCGGACTCGGCGTCTTCGGGATTGATCCCGTAGTTCCCGATCTGTGGATAGGTCATCGAGACGATTTGTCCCCGGTAGGATGGATCGGTGATCACCTCCTGGTAACCCGTCATTGAGGTGTTGAAACAAATTTCTCCGGTGGTGGTTCCGGTGGCTCCGAAGGCGGTTCCTTCGAAACAGCGTCCATCTTCAAGGGCTAGAATGGCAGTAATCGGCACGGCGGCGGCAGGCTAGGCACCCGACTCCGGCGATGCAAGCGAATGCTCACTCCCGCGCCCGGCTATCGATCACGATCGTTACCGGCCCGTCATTGACCAGCGCCACTTTCATCTCCGCCCCGAAAACCCCGCGGCCGACCGGTTTCCCCAGCTCGCCTTCCAACGCTTCGCAAAACCGCTCATAAAGCGGCTCCGAAATCGCCGGCACCGCAGCCTTGAGAAACGATGGCCGGTTGCCCTTTTTCGTCGAGGCGTGCAGCGTGAACTGGCTCACCACGATCACCTCGCCACCCGTGTCCGTCACCGCTTGATTCATCTTGCTCTCCGCATCGGAAAAAATCCGCATCCTCGCGATCTTGCCGCTCAGCCATACCACGTCATCCATCCCGTCCGTTTCTTCGATGCCGAGCAAGACCAGCAGTCCCGCTCCGATTTCCGAAACGACTTTGTTGTCGATCGTCACTGATGCCTTCAGCACCCGCTGAACCACTGCCCGCATGGCAAGACCTTGGGGCGATTTCCTCCGCGTCGCAAGGCTTGGCGCAATCTTCCGGCCCAGAGCGCCGGGTGATAGCTGACCGTTCCCCGCAGCCTTACGCCCTCCTCATTGTGATCAGGCCCTTCACAGCTGGTATTTTCCCAACAGCCTCATGATTCGAAAGCGATTGTAGCGCTGCACAAAGATGGGATAGATATTCAAATACAGATTGATGGCGAGGATGGCCAGCAACTGCCCGATGGACAACTGCGGAGATTTGAAGACCAAAAGGCAACCGGTAAGGAGCAGGACCAGCAAGTGAATGACTTCGTTCCGCCTTGTTTCCCACTCAAACCGCTTCAGCTCCGCCTTTAGCACTCCTCGAACTCGTTGCATCCCATTTTTGCCACGGAGGTGGGAAACCAAAAGCTCAGTTGGCAGAAGATATTTTTTGAAGAACCTCACGCCTAGGAACTCATATATCGATCTCCCGCGCCACTGTTCGAGCTTCATGGGTTCGAAAGGCGAAGCCCAGCAGTTACCATTGTGAAATACTGCGATAACCAGTCTAATCCGGTTCCTCGACAAGGCGTACTGCGCCTCCGCGGGGGATTGGCGGAAAAAGTTCGTTGATTAGGTCGGCCGCTACAGCCCAATACTTGAAAGGATTCAAGATTTGCCATAGCCACGGTCCGCGTGATCAACCGCGCGTTGAGCAATCACGGCGCTTCCCTCGACTCGGGAATCGTCGCGATCGCTCTCCGCGGCGGGAGGTTGGATAGTTAGATGAACTCGTTGAAGAGCCCTTCAAGCATTTCCTGACGGCCGCTGGCGATGTTGGGTTCACCGTTTGCCAAGGCGTACTTTTCGAGAGAGGCGAGGGTGGTTTTGCCACCTTCGACCTCAGCTCCTACGCCGCTGTCGAAGGTATTATAACGCTCTTTGACGAAACTCTCCAGCCGTCCATCGGCACGGATGGCGGCGGCGGTCTTGAGGCCGCGGGCGAAGGCGTCCATGCCGACAACGTGGGCGTGCAGGAGATCGACGGGCTCCCACGATTCGCGGCGGCGCTTGGCGTCGAAGTTGAGTCCGCCGGTGGTGAAACCGCCCATTTTCATGAGGACGAGCATCGTGTGGGTGGTTAGATAGAGGTCGGTCGGGAACTGGTCGGTGTCCCAGCCGACGTTGGGCGTACCCATGTTCGCGTCGATGCTGCCGAGGGCGCCAGCTTCGAAGGCGACGGTGAGTTCGTGCTCCATCGTGTGGCCCGCGAGGGTCGCGTGGTTGGTCTCGATGTTGAGCTTGAAATGATCCATCAGATCATACTCGCGGAGGAAATTGAGGCAGGCGGCGGAGTCGGAGTCATACTGGTGGGCGGTTGGCTCCTGTGGCTTGGGCTCGATGTAGAACTGGCCTTTGAATCCGATTTCCTTCTTATAATCCACGGCCATGTGGAAGAAGCGGGCGAGGTGGTCGAGCTCGCGCTTCATGTCGGTGTTGAGGAGGGTGGAGTAGCCTTCGCGGCCGCCCCAGAAGGTGTAGCCTTCGCCACCGAGACGGTGGGTGACTTCCATCGCTTTTTTTACCTGCGCGGCGGCGTAGGCATAAACTTGCGCGTTGGGGCTGGTGGCGGCGCCTTGCTGATAGCGCGGATGGGAAAACAGGCATGCGGTGCCCCACAGGAGTTTCTTGCCGGTTCGCTTTTGTTCCTCCTCAAGCACGTCGGCGACGGCGTCCAAGGCCTTGTTAGATTCGGCGAGGCTCGAGCATTCCGGCGCGACGTCGCGGTCGTGGAAACAGTAGTAGTCGATGCCGACTTTTTCCATGAAGTCGAAGAACACGCGGGCGCGGTTCTGGGCGTTGGCGATGGAGTCGGTGCCGTCGTCCCATGGGTGGGCGGCGGTTCCCGCGCCGAACGGATCGGAGCCGGTGCCGCGCATGGTATGCCAGTAGGCGCAACCGAAGCGGAACCACTCGGTCATGGTCTTGCCGGCAACGATTTCAGTGGCGTTAAAGTGTTTGAAGGAAAGCGGATTTTTCGACGTGGGTCCTTCGTAGGACACGGCTTCACAAGGGAATGTAGTCATTGCAATTGGTGGCTATGGGTTGTTTTCAACGTGGGCGCGACAGGCGCTTACGACTGCAACGTAGCTGAAATTTCGCTGGCGTCGCTACCGCAAATTCCGGTAGCTTGTTGATGAAATGCGACATCTGAAATCCGAACCCTCCCGCCGCATCGCGGTCGTCCAATCGTCGGTGAACGTGCGACGACTCACGCCCGGACTCGCTCCGTTCGCGGGGATGGGCTACGATTTCTGGATCATCGATCTCTATCGGCGGCCGGAATTGCTGTTAGCGAGCCTGCGGGAGTGGAAGCCGAGCGCGATCGTGACCGAATGGCTGCCCGGTCTGACCGAGGCGCTGGTGGATCTGGGGTGCCCGGTGGTCCTGGTGCCGTCCGACGAACCGGTGGCGGGTGTTTATAGTGTGGACATCGACGATGTGGCGATCGGGCGGCTGGCGGCGGAACATTTGATCGCGCGCGGTTATCAGAATTTCGCGTTTGTCGGCAAGAGCGACGCGCACTATGCGAAGCAGCGGCTGGCGGGCTTCCAGGCGGTGGTCGGGGAGGTTCCAATTTATTGGGAGGAGTTCCGTGACTGGCGGAAATACGACGAATATTGGCGGGACCCCGACGAGGACATGGTCGGCTGGCTGGCGGCGCAGGCGACGCCGTTAGGAATTTTCACCGCCCACGATCCGACTGGCCGGCATGTGTTGGAAGCCGCGGCACAGGCGGGCTTGGAAGTGCCGTTCGCAGTCGGGGTAATTTCAGCCAACGACGATGAAACGGTATGTGAAATGGCGCGACCGGCGCTTTCGAGCATCCGCCTGCCATGGCGGCGGCTGGCTGCAGAGGTCGTGCAAACGATCGAGTCAATCTGGGCTAACAAGCCGCCTGTGTCGCCGATTCTCGTTCAGCCGTTGGATATCGTCGCCCGCGGATCGAGTTCCTATGAGGCGGTGGGGGATCCGCTGGTGCGGCGGGCGATGCAGTATCTGGTGGAGCATATTTCCACAATCATTTCGGTGGAGGAATGGGCCACCCAGGTCGGTGTCTCGCGGCGGGTGCTGGAGCGGCGCTTTCTAACATCACTCGGCCGCTCGCCCCACGCCATGATCCAGCATGAGCGGGTGGAACGGGCGAAGAACCTGCTCACCACCACCGATCTGCCGGTGGTGATCATTGCCGAGCGCTGCGGTTATCAGAGCAACGAGCGCCTGACGGTGAATTTCCGGGCATCCGTCGGCGTGCCGCCGGCGACTTACCGCCGCGACTCGCGCGAGAAACCGGCTTGAGGCCTTCGAAATGGTGACGAAGTCGAAGCAGAGTTTGAGTGATTTCCGTAAAAGAGTTGGCACGATGAGTGCTGAATATGCCTTGTCGCAAGACAAGGCGGTTCGACTGAGATGCCACCGGGTTAATGGGTTTTTCCTGGAGGATGATCAGTCGGACCGCTTCCTTTTCAGGTCCTTGCTGAGGGGCGACTTGGGAAATGACATGGGCTGCCGGCGAAGGGGTGGAAATTCTGTCAAATTTTCTTTTTTCGCATTGCATCGCCTCGGTTCGTTTGCATCCTCCCGCCGTCCGGAAGCTCCTTGGATTATTTCGGAAACAGCTTGTGAAAAATTTCACAAGCTCCACTCTCCGAGCACTGCAACGCCCTCCTCATGGCAAATATTTTCCCTCGCTGGTCCAATTTCCTGCCTCTCAAAATCGCTGTCTGCGCCGGGACCGCAGCGGCTGGCGTGGCACTCGCATTTGCTTATTACGCGACGCCGAAGACGCTCAATGTCGGGTATCAACCTTCGCAGCCGATCCCGTTTTCCCACAAGATCCACGTTGACCAGATCGGTCTGGATTGCCGCTACTGCCATTCGTTTGTCGATGTCGCCGGCCACTCGAACGTCCCGACCGGCAGCACCTGTTGGAACTGTCACCAACACGTCCAGCGCGAGAGCCCGAAACTCGCTCCCTTGCACCGTTCGATGGACCCCAATTTCGCGGGCTATGACGGCAAGCCGATCGAATGGGTGCGGGTGCACAAGGCTCCCGATTACGTTTATTTCAACCACTCGGCTCACGTGAACCGCGGGATTTCCTGCCAGAGCTGCCACGGCGACGTGCACAAGATGGAGGTTGTCTATCAAGCTGAGGCGCATTCGATGGGCTGGTGCCTCGATTGCCACCGCGCTCCTGAGAAAAATCTCCGCCCGCTGGAGGAGGTTTACAATTTCGACTACAACGCCGAGACCTACATTTCCAACAATCCGCACCTCGGCGTGAAGACGACCGAAGACCTCGGCCTCAAGTTGAAAAACGAGTTCATGGTGAATCCAAAGGTCACCTGCGCCACTTGCCACCATTGATCTTTCCGCCCGTTTTTCCCATTTCCACATTTCCCGCAACCTAACATGAGCAAGCGCGTTTGGCATCACCCCGAAGTTCCCGCCGGCGAAACCACCGTCGCCTGGCGCAGTGCGGGTCAGCTTGAAGACACCGCCGATTTCCGGCAGTGGATCGATCGCGAGTTTCCGCAAGGAGCCGCCGAACTGGCCAATGCCGAGGTCGATGAAACGTCGCGGCGCTCGTTCCTCAAACTGATGGGGGCGTCCACCGCCCTCGCGGGATTCGGGATGGCTGCCTGCCGCCGTCCGGAAGCTTACATCGTCCCTTACACCAAGGCTCCCGAGTGGGTCATTCCGGGCAATGCGACCTATTATGCATCCTCGATGCCGCGTGCCGGTGGCGCCACCCCGCTGGTGGTGACGACCTTCGAAGGCCGCCCGACCAAGGTCGCTCCTAACAAGCTCCATCCGGATGCCGAGGGAACCGACGCTTTCGCCCAGGCTTCGATCCTGGATCTCTACTCGCCTTCGCGTTCGCGGACGATTCTCAACGCCGGGAAGACCGCGCCACGTGCCGATTTCGAAAAGGTCGTGGCCGCGCTGGCAGCGGACAAGGCCGCGAAAATCGGGTTCGTGTTCGGTGCCGACGACAGCCCGACCCGTGCCCGCCTGACCAAGGAACTGGCCGCGAAATTTTCTGCAGCGAAGTTCTATCAATACGAAGCTCTCAGCGGCGGGGCGTCCAACATCGCTTTGGGTGACGGGGTGAAGCTTGTGGCTGATTTCGCCAAGGCGGACCGGATTCTCTCGCTCGATTGTGATTTCGCCGGGACGGATCCACAAGGACCGGTCACTCCGTTTTTCGACCGCCGCAAGCCGGAAGGAAAGGGCTACAATGCCAAGGCAGACGCTTCGACGATGAACCGCCTCTACGCGGTGGAAGCCGCATTCACCCTAACCGGTGGCATGGCGGATCACCGGCTGCGGGTCTCACCGGGCCAGGTGAATGCCGTGGCCGCACAAATTGCCCGCGCGCTCGGGGTGAAAGCCGCAGTGGCTGCCGTGGTTACCGAGCTTTCCGATCCCAAGCAAGTCGAGTGGGTGAATGGCTTGGTCGCGGATCTCAAGGAAAACGCCGGGAAGTCGATGGTGCTGCCAGGCTCGCGCCAGACGCTTTCGGTCCATCTTCTAGCTCATGCGATCAACGTCGCCCTCGGCAACATCGGCGAAGGCAAGCCATTGCTCGCCGTCCAGACGGAAACCAAAGGTCTCGGCGATCTGGCAGCTCTCAAGGCCGACCTCGATTCCGGTGCCGTTGAAACACTCGTCCTGTTGACTCCATCGAATCCAATTTACGACGCTTCGGCCGATCTCAAGTTCGCCGAGTCATTCGCCAAGCTGAAGACCAGCATTCATCTCGGAATGCGCACTGACGCCACGGCGCATGCCTCGACCTGGCACCTGCCCGCCGCCCACTATCTCGAATCGTGGTCGGACGCGCGCAGCGCCAGCGGCATCCACACCGTGGTTCAGCCGATGATCCTGCCGCTCTATCAGGACTGCGTGTCCGAACTGGAACTCTTGTTAGCTTTGTTGTCGGAAGACGGCAAGCTGCTCAATGGCGAGGGTGAGAAGGGGGCTCCATCTCCCGCCTACACCGCGGTTCGCGCCACCTTCACCGCGGTCGGCGGGGCAGGGGACACGGTTTGGAAGAAGCTGCTGCGTGACGGTTTCCTCGCCGGCTCGGCCTATCCAATTGTCAGCCCGCCATCGCGCGGTGACATGTCAACACCGATGGTGGCCACGCCGCCGACCAAGGACGCGCTGGAGGTGATTTTCGCCACCGACTCGTCGGTCTTCGACGGCCGCTGGATCGACAACGGCTGGCTCCAGGAAGCACCCGATCCGATTTCCAAACTCACCTGGGACAACGTCGCGCTTGTCGCGCCGAAGACCGCCAAGGAACTCGGAATCTACGACGAAATCATCGGCCTCGAAACTCCATTTGCATCGCGCTCTCCGGACGACGAGGCCCAGAACCGCACCTCGCCGATGATCAAGATCGAGGTGAACGGACAGACGCTGGAAATCCCGGTTCTCGTCTCGTTCGGTCAGGCTGAAAACACGTTGGTGATCCCGCTCGGCTATGGTCAGGGCTTCGATGAAAACGACGAACTCAAGCGCGGTCCGAAGAACGCCTCCCACGTCGGTCTCGTCGGCGTGAACTGCGGCTTCGACGCCTATCCGTTGCGCACGGTCGCCACCCCCTATTTCGCCACCGGCGCGAAGGTCACCCCGACGGGGAAACGCTACTCGGTTGCGCTGATCCAGGAGCACCATGCGATGTATGGCCGTGCTTTGGCCCGTGAGGTTTCGACCCAGGATGACGAGGAAAAGGGTACGTTTGCCGATCAGTTAGCTAACGTCCCGAAACAAGGCAACGACTCGCACGCACCGCCGAACGTTTCCCTCTACAAGCCTCATGACCGCGACGGCAAACCGCTGATCAACGATCCGCTTCACCAGTGGGCGATGTCGATCGATCTGTCCTCCTGCACCGGCTGCAATTCCTGCCTCGTCGCCTGCCAGGCGGAGAATAATATTCCGATCGTTGGCAAGAAGCAGGTCGCCATGGGCCGCGAAATGCACTGGATCCGAATGGATCGTTATTTCGCCGCGCAAAAGGACAACACCTTCGACGAGGACAATCCGGCTCTCGTTCCGCAACCGGTCGCTTGCGTCCAGTGCGAGTTCGCGCCTTGCGAAACCGTCTGCCCGGTCAACGCCACCATCCACACCGAGGACGGCCTCAACGCGATGGCCTACAACCGCTGCATCGGCACCCGTTACTGCGCTAACAACTGCCCGTACAAGGCTCGTCGGTTCAACTATTTCGACTACAACAAGCGCAACCCGCTCATCACCCACAACCTTTACAAGGGACCATTCGGCAAGACGCAGGTCGGCGAGGCTCAGCACCTCCAGAAGAATCCCAACGTCACCGTCCGCATGCGCGGTGTGATGGAAAAGTGCACCTACTGCGTGCAGCGCCTCAAGGACGCGACGATCCGCCAGAAGCGCGGCCAGAAACAGGAAGCGCTCGTCGCCGGCAAGCCATCCACCGAGATGAAGGTCGATCTCCACACCTTCCGCATTCCGGTGGATTCCGTGAAGGTTGCCTGTCAGGACGCCTGCTCGGCCAACGCGATCACCTTCGGCAACCTGCTGGACGGCGACAAATCCGAGATGGTCCGCAGCAAGCACATCGAGCGGAACTACGACCTCCTCAACTACATCGGCACCCGCCCGCGGACCAGCTATCTGGCCCGCGTCAAGAACCCGAATCCGCAAATGCCGGACGCCAAGTTCATCGGCAAGGCGACCGTCCACATGGTCTGAGCCCTTTTTCCCAGAGAATCCAATTTCCACCTAACCATGGCATCCTCCACCCATACCGCACCTGAGACCCACGCGGGAGTGAAACTTCCGGTGCTTGAGCGCGAGAAGCTCATCCTCAGCGGCCGCTCCTATCACTGGATCACCGAGCGCATCTGCGGCGTTTTGGAAAACAAGCAGCCGTTCCTCTGGTGGCTGCTGTTCATCCCGTCCGCGCTCATCGCCCTGATCGGCGTCGGCGGGGGATTGACCTATCTCGTCTCCACCGGTGTCGGTGTCTGGGGAATGTCCAACCGGGTGTTCTGGGGCTTCGACATCACGAACTTCGTGTTCTGGATCGGTATCGGCCACGCCGGGACCCTGATCTCCGCGGTGTTGTTCCTAACACGCCAGAACTGGCGGACGTCCATCAACCGCGCGGCGGAAGCGATGACGATCTTCGCGGTGATTTGCGCCGGTATCTTCCCGGCCTTCCACGTCGGCCGCGTGTGGTTCGCCTGGTTCCTCGCACCGGTGCCGAACGCCAACGCGATCTGGCAGAACTTCAAATCGCCGCTGCTGTGGGACGTGTTCGCGGTTTCCACCTATTTCACCATCTCGCTGATCTTCTGGTATCTCGGCATGGTTCCCGATCTCGCCACCATCCGGGACCGCTGCAAGCCCGGCATTCGCAAGTTCCTCTACGGGATTTTCTCACTCGGCTGGCGCGGTGGAAACCGCCAGTGGAGCCACTATGAAATGGCGTACCTCCTGCTCGCCGCGCTTTCCACGCCGCTTGTGCTTTCGGTTCACTCGGTCGTTTCGTTCGACTTCGCCACCTCGGTCGTTCCCGGCTGGCACACCACGATTTTCCCGCCGTATTTCGTCGCTGGGGCCATCTTCGGTGGCTTTGCGATGGTGCTTACGATCATGATTCCTGCCCGTTTCATCTACGGCTTGCAGGATCTGATCACCATGAAGCACATCGACAACATGGCGAAAATCATCCTGCTCACCGGCACCATCGTCGGTTACGCCTACTTGATGGAGCTGTTCGTCGCCTTCTACTCCGGCGGAATTTATGAAATGGACGCCTTCAAATACCGCATCGCCGGTCCTTACTGGTGGGCCTACGCCGCGATGATGTCGTGTAACGTCCTTTCTCCCCAAGTCTTCTGGTTCAAATGGTGCCGCGAGAATCTCTGGGTCATCATGATCGTCGCAATGTGCGTCAACGTCGGCATGTGGTTCGAGCGCTTCGTCATCATTTGCACCACGCTCGCCCGGATGTTCCTACCCGGTGATTGGAAAACCTACTCACCCAGCGGCGTGGAAATCATGACCTTCGTCGGCACCATCGGCCTTTTCCTCGCGCTCTTCCTGATGTTCCTGCGCTTCCTGCCCTGCATCAACATCGCCGAAGTCAAATGGACGCTGCTCGAGTCTGACCCGCACCACGACGACCTCGAAGACCACCCCGATCCCGGCACCGTCAAGATCGCCGCCTACCAGCAGGAACTCGCGTCTTCCAAGTAACTTTTAACGAATAACTTTCAACTCCTCACCGTGAGCACCACCCGCAAACGCGTCTATGGCTACCTAGCCGAGTTCAAGAACGCATCCGCCCTCTACAAGGCTGCGGAGAAAATCCGCGACGCCGGTTTCAAGAAATGGGACTGCTATTCGCCCTATCCCGTGCACGGCTTGGACGGCGCGATGGGGATGAAACGCTCGATTTTACCTTGGTTCGTCTTCTTCGGCGGCCTCACCGGAACCATCACCGCCTTCGTCCTCGCTTACTCGACCCAAGTCGTCATTTACCCGACCGTCGTTCAGGCAAAACCCGCGAACATCTTCACCGTCCCGGCGTTTTTCCCGATCATGTTCGAGCTGACGATTTTGTTCTCCGGCTTCACCACGCTGTTCGGCTTGCTTGCCTTGATCCAGCTCCCACGTTTGAACCACCCGCTCTTCGCCAGTCGCCAATTCCACCGCGCCACCGACGATGGATTCTTCATCGCCATCGAGGCCCGCGACCCGAAATTCAGCCCCAACGGAACCCGCGACCTGCTCGCGGACATCGGCGGTGCCAACATCGAACTCGTCGAAGAAGAGGACGCCTGAATGTTCTCAAAACTCCAATTTCAAATCTCAAATTTCTTCAACTAGATGCGTTACTTTTTCCTCGCTTACGCACTCATCGCGTTGCTCGTCGTCGGGATCTTCGGGGTCCACGGGCAGAAATTCTCGAAGCCGCCGGTCCGCGTTTTTCCAGACATGGATGAGCAGGACAAAGTGAAGGCCCAGAAGCCAGACGCATTTTTTGCCGACAACCACGGCAGCCGCCTTCCTGTCGGCCAAACCCAGCCGCGCGGTCTCAACGAGAGCGGAGCCAAGGAAATCGGCGGCATTCCCGAATACGAATTCGGCGGCCAGTCGGGCTATTACTACACTGGCCACGTCGGCGATTATTTCGGCAGCGGCACGCCCGACGAACTCAAACTCACCGACGAATCCGCCGCCGCGTTCATCAATCGTGGCAAGGAACGCTATGCCATCTTCTGCGCCGTTTGCCACGGTGCCTCCGGCGACGGCCAAGGCGTCACTGGCCAATACGGCGTCCCCGGCATCGCGAATTTCCACTTGGATAACTTCAAATCCGCCGCCTACCCGGATGGCCGGATGTTTGAAACCATCACCAACGGCAAAGGCATGATGGGCGCTTACGGCTACAACATTCCCATCCGCGACCGCTGGGCCATCATTGCCTACGTCCGCGCCTTGCAGACCGCCAAAGCCACCAAGGCCAACTAATTTCCTGAACCTCATCAAAAATGGCTCACCACCACGTCACCTCCGCAGACATCGCGATTAACGGCGACCACCTCGACCATTCCAAGGTATCGAAGGTCAAAAACGCCGCCGCGCTCATCGCCGTCGTCGGCACGGTCATCAGTCTTTATCTGCTTTTCGTCGGCCCGAAAAATTGGCAAGGCACCTACGCCTACTCATGGCTGTTCGCGTTTTACTTTTACCTCACGCTGTCAATCGGCGGCGTTTTCTGGACGCTGCTTCACAACGTCTCGAACTCCGGCTGGGGAACATCCGTCCGCCGGGTGTTTGAAAATGTAGGCTCGACCTTCCCGTGGATGATGCTCTTCAGCATCCCGCTGCTCATTCCCGGCGTGCAGCACTGGCTCTACGAGTGGATGAATACGCACCGCTCCGCCGAGGGAAATGTGAAGGAATGGCTTCATCACCACGACCACCTGCTATACGCGAAGTCATTTTACCTGAACATCCCGTTCTGGTATTTCCGCGTGGCATTCTACGCCATCGTTTTCAGCGCGGTCATCATCGGCCTGCGGAAACTTTCTACCGCTCAAGACACCGATCCGAACCCCGGCACCGCTCGCTTGCTCACCGCCCGTTACCACTCGACTTACCCGCTCATCATCTTCGCGCTGACGATCACCTTCACCGGTTTCGATTTCGCGATGGGCCTCGACTACACATGGTTTTCCACGATGTGGGGCGTCTATCTTTTCGCCGGAGCTGCGCTGAATTCGATGGCTGTCATCGTCCTCGTTTGCACTTGGCTAAAAAGCATGGGCCACCTCAAGCACGTCACTGGCCCCGAGCATTTCCATCTCATGGGCAAGCTGATGTTCGCCTTCACCACCTTCTGGGCCTACATCGCCTTCTCGCAGTTTTTCCTGATCTGGTATGCGAACATCACCGAGGAAACCAAATATTTCCTCATCCGTAACACCGGCAACTGGAACACCGCGATGTACTTCCTCGTCTTCGGTCACTTCGTCGTTCCTTTCGTCGTCCTGCTCCAAGCGTGGCTGAAGAAAAATCCCAAACTGCTCTCCATCGTCGCTGTTTACACCCTCGCGATGCACGCGCTGGATCACTACCTCATCGTCATCCCTGAGCGCGGGATCTCGTTAGGAAACATTGACCCTAAAACTTTCGGCGACATCCAAGTCTCCATTCCCGGCGCGTTCTGGGGTGACATCCTTGCCTTCATCACCATCGGTGCGGGCTTTGTCTTCTTCCTGATCCGGGCCCTCGGCCAGCACTCGCTCTACCCGAACCGCGACCCACGCATCCTCGAGTCCGCGAACGTCTCCAACTGATATTTCAATTTCCCACATGGACCCAACCCGCGACAATGCGATCATCCGCTTCACCACATTCTGGTGGGGACTCGGCACCTTTTTCATCTTCGCCGCGTTGCTTGCGGTAATCTGGCTCTTCAACCGCTCCGAGCCAGCTACCATGGAAGACGCAGCCGCGAAGCCTCGCTACGCAACCAAGGCGAAAATCGACGCCGCCCAATCTGCGAACCTGACTTCTGAAGCCATCGATGCCGCAATCCTCGCTGAGGCAAAAAAACTCGTTAGTGCCAAGCCCGCCGCCGTGGAAAAGCCGGAGCAGATCGTTCCCGGCTCGGAAACTTCCAAGAAAATGGCCGCTGCTCCCGCCGTGGATACCGCTGCCATCGACAAAGCCCCAGCCGCCGACGAACCGCTTGATCCCAAGCTGATGGAAGTCGGGAAAGCGGCCTTCATGCTTTGCGCTGCCTGCCACGGCCAGAATGGTGAAGGCACTCCCATCGCCCCGCCGCTTGCAAACTCCGAGTGGGTCACGGGTCCGGTTTCCAATCTCGTCCGCATGCAGCTTCGCGGCCTAGTCGGTGCCATCACCGTCGCCGGAAAAGAATACAACATGCCCGGCGGCATGGCTCCCATGGCTTTCCAAACGGACGAACAAATCGCGGGTGTCCTCACCTACATCCGCAACAATTTCGGCAACAAAGCCTCGGGCGTGAAACCCGAGCAGGTCGCCGCGCTCCGCAGCGAAGTCGGCAAACCGCAAGTCACCGTCCAAGAGCTGACCAAGCCTTAATCCTAAACGGGAAAATGCAAACCACGAAAAACACCAAGAATCACGAAGGAAGAAAGCGAGATGAGTCGATTCGCTTTCACCGCTTGGGTGACTCATCCAAACCTCTCGAAAACAGTATGTTTCGTGTCTCTTCGTGTCCTTCGTGGTTTCAATTTTCCTTCCTAGGTTAGTATTTCAGCATTTCAAATCCGATGTCATCCGCCTCATCCACCACCTCAGATCAAGACGCCCTGCTCCGCGCCGGGATTGATCGCTCATTGCGCCATCCGGTGATGTTTTTCCTCACCAGCGGGGCCGCGTGGCTCGCGGTCTCCATCGTTCTGGGAATCCTCGCCTCGTGGAAAATCCACAGCCCCGAGGCGATGGTGTTCTCCATTCCCTTCACCGGAATCTCCTTCGCTCCAGGAAATCTCGCTTTTCTCACTTACGGCCGCGTTTTCCCCGCCCACATCAACGCCTTCATCTACGGTTGGGGATTCCAAGCCGCGTTTGCGGTCATCATTTGGATGATGGCGCGCCTCTCGCGCAAAGAATGCACCGCTCCCGGCCTCATCTTAACCGCCGGCCACGTCTGGAACTTTGTCGTCGGATTCGGCATCTTGGGCATCCTCGCAGGCAAAGGCACCGGAATGCCATGGATGGAATTTCCCGCCGCCGTCTGGCCTGCGCTGCTCATCACCTATTTCGTCATCATCATCTGGTCCTTCGTGCAGTTCCGCGTCCGCCCGGAAGGCCATGTCTATATTTCCCAATGGTATCTGCTAGGCGCGATGATCTGGTTCCCTTGGATTTTCATCACCGCGAACACGCTGCTGCATTGCCTCCCCGGCCACCCGGTGATGGCGGCAGGTATCAATGCCTGGTATAAATCCGCGCTGATGTTCCTGTTTTTCACCCCTGTCGCGCTCGGCACGGCTTACTACCTTGCGCCGAAGGTGACCGGCCGTCCGATTTACAGCTACTCGCTGGCGAAACTCGGGTTCTGGTCGCTCGCCATCATCGCACCATGGGCCGGAATGCAAAAACTCGCCGGTGCGCCGGTTCCGTATTTCCTTCCCTATCTCGGCGCTGCGGCGACCGCCCTGATTTTCGTTCCCGCCGTCGCGGCGTCCATCAACCTCCTCCGCACCGGGACTTCCTGCTCGGAGACGATGAACGCGAGTCCTTCGCTCCGCTTCACCCTCGCGGGCGTGGTGGGTTTGCTGGTGCTAGCCGGTTGCGCGGTTGCACTAAATTTGCCGGGATCCACGTTGCCGATGACGCAGTTTTCGATGTCGGGTTACGGATTTGAAATTCTCGCGCTCTATGGATTTTTCAGCTTCGTGATGTTTGGAGCGGTTTACTTCATCGTCCCACGGATCACCCGCCGCGAGTGGCTCTCACGCCGCCTCATCAAGATCCATTTCCTGCTCTCCGTCTATGGCGTGATCTCGGTGGTGCTGTTCTCCATCCTCGGCGGACTTCAACAAGGCATCGGCCAGGAAGACTGGACGCAGCCATGGTCAGGCGCCGCGACCCGCGCCTTTCCTTACGCCGTGGGAACGACCATCGCTTGGTGCTTCATCCTGATTTCCAACGTGTTCTTCTTCATCCACCTCACGCTGATGTGGCTGCGTCTCGGTCGTCGCAGTTCGCATCCTACGCTGTTGGTTTCCGCCCATGGCCATGGATCCAGCCCGCACGGCGAGGAAGGCGACATCGACAACGCCGGCCCCGGTAGCCTGCCCGCCCACTAACATGGAATTTCAGATTTCAGATTTCAAATTTCAGATTTTCTTAAAATGAGTCTCCGCACCTTCATTCTCGGTCTATCCGCCAGTTTCGGCATCGCATGGCTTGCCGTGGTCGTCGTGCCATTCATCAAGATGCGCAACCTCGCACCCATCGAGTTCAACGAAGCAACCGATGGCATTACCGGGACTTTCATCCCGAAACGCGCGGGCCGCATCGCCGACGGCGCAATGGTCTATGCCGAAAACGGCTGCTACCTCTGCCATTCGCAAGTGATCCGCCCGACTTACGCCGGCAATGATCTCTACCGCCCGGACTGGGGTGGCCTCAAGGCCGATCCCGACCGCGGCGACACCCGCCGGGAAACGAATGCCTACGATTTCGCAGGGGAAAAATTTGCCCAGATCGGTGTTTCCCGAATGGGGCCGGATCTTTCTAACCTCGCTCGTCGGGTGGAAACCGACTACGCCGCTAAATCCGATCCCGCGCAATGGCTCTACGGCCACCTCTACAATCCGCGTGCCGAGCCGCAGCGCTGGAAGTCCACTTGCCCGTCTTTCCGGTTCCTTTTTGAAGAACGCAAAGTCATGGGAATGCCCACCGCCGACGCCCTGTCTGTCGCCTGTGAAGACGGCATGGAAATTGTCCCGGGCCCTGATGCCAAGGCGCTCGTTTCCTACCTTCTCTCGCTCAAGAAAGATCAAAAGGTTCCTGCGGTTCTCGACTTCGCGCCTGCGAAAAAAAAGGGCTGATGCTCTTGAATTAAACTTCTCATCACTCACTTTCAACCATGTCTCCGTCTAACCAAAAACCGGACCTCGACGACTCGATCAACGTGACCGAGGCCCATGGCCGCGTCGTCCGCGAGGCGGCCGCTTGCGCCCGCGAAAAGCGGATCGTCGATAACGGCATCGCGCCGATTTCTCTCTGGGCATTCGTTGCCTGTGGCGTGGTCCTCGTCGTCGCTGGTGGGATCCTTGGCGCGGCAGGGGATTTGTTTGCCTACAACGCGACCTTCCGCGAAGGCTATGTCCGCACACCCGCTGGTGGTGCCGAAGACACCGGCCCGGTGCCGAAAGAAGCGCTCGCCGCCTACATGGCCAAGGGCGCGAAAATTTACTCCGCCAAGTGCAATGGCTGCCATGGCGCGGACGCGAAAGGCAACGGTTCCACCTTTCCATCCCTCGTCGGATCAAAGTGGGTCACAGGTGAAAACGAACGCCTCGCGATGGTCATTCTCAACGGTCTCGACGGCCCTGTCAGCGATGGGAAAACCTATGGTGTCATGCCACCGCAGGGCATCGGCATGGCCTCCGAAGACCTCGCCGGAATCATGACTTACGTCCGCAACAATTTCGGCAACTCCACAGGTGATGTAGTCACCATCGACATGGCAACGAAGGCCATCGAAATTTCCGCAGCCCGCAAAAATGCTGGCAAATCCGTCAACGCCGCCGAACTCGAAGCCGATCACGTCAAGACGTTGCCCGGCGACGTTCTCGATCCCAAGACGCTGCTTGACCCCATCACCCTCGCTCCTGCGAAGGCTCCTTGATTCCAATTTCACCCACGCCGCACGCCGGAAATATGAGCTCTCACGCCACCTCACACGACGACCACCACGCCCACGACGACCACCATCACGTTCAAGGGTTCTGGTCGAAATACGTTTTCTCCACCGATCACAAAATGATCGGCCTTCAATATGGCATCACCGCCATGTGCTTCCTCGCCTTCGGTTTCTATCTGATGATGGTCATGCGCTGGAGCATCGCCTATCCGCATCAACCGCTGCCTGAATGGATGAGCTGGATTTTCACGGACGGTTGGAAAGCTCGCTGGCTCCAAGACGGCAAAGTCACCGGAGAAACCTATAACATGTTTGGCGCGATGCACGGCACCATCATGGTCTTCCTCGGCATCGTTCCGCTCGGGTTCGGAGCATTCGGAAACTACGTCACACCGCTTCAGATCGGTGCCATCGACATGGCGTTCCCGCGCCTGAACATGGCCAGTTACTGGATCTATCTGGTCGGTGGCCTCATCATGTGCGCTTCGTTTTTCATGGAATCCGGTGCGGCGAAATCGGGTTGGACGAACTACTCACCGCTCGCCGGATTTGCCGACGGGCAAGTCGTCAACCAGTGGCTCGCGGGCCAGACTCAGTGGCTCATCGGCCTGGTTTGTCTCATCACTTCGTCGCTTCTCGGTTCGGTGAATTTCATCACCACGATCATCAACCTCCGCGTCCGCGGCATGACATGGATGCGAATGCCATTCTTCGTCTGGGCGATGCTCGTCACCGCTTTCCTTCTCCTTCTAGCATTCCCGCCACTTGAAGCCGCAGGCATCATGCAGTTGATGGACCGAGTCGGTCACTCGTCCTTCTTCATGCCATCCGGCCTTTTCACGAAAAGTGAAGGACTTGCCGATCTATCAGGTGGTGGCTCGCCGCTGCTGTTCCAGCACTTGTTCTGGTTCCTTGGCCACCCGGAAGTCTACGTGCTGTTACTTCCAGCATTCGCCTGTGTGGCGGAAATCATTCCAGTCAACACCCGCAAGCCGCTCTGGGGATACAAGTCGATGGTCTATTCGGTCATCATTCTCGGTTTCCTTTCCTTCATCGTCTGGGCCCACCACATGTACATGACCGGCATGGGCGCCGCTGTTTCCACCTTTTTCCAAACCACGACCGTGCTGATCTCGGTGCCGTCGGTGGTCATCATCACCGCCATGCTCATCTCGCTGTGGGGCGGCTCCATCCGTTTCACCCCGCCGATGATGTGGGCCTGCGCTTTCATCCCGATGTTCGGCATCGGTGGTCTGACCGGTCTGCCGCTCGCATTCAATCTCGCCGACCTGCACCTGCACGATACCTACTATGTGATCGGCCATTTCCACTACGTCGTCGCGCCCGGCATCCTCTTCGGCTTCTTCGCGGGCGTGCTCCACTGGTATCCGAAAATCACCGGCCGATTCATGAGCAGCAAGCTCAACCACCTGCATTTCTGGCCCAGCCTGATCTGCATGAACATCATCTTCTTTCCGATGCTGGTGCAAGGCATGGCGGGCTTCCATCGCCGTTGGTATAATGGCGGCGACGCCTACCTCTCCCGCGCCGCAGACAGCGTCAACGTCTTCGGCAATACCGTCGCCGAGTTTATCGACATGAACATCTGGATGTCGATGGGCGCATGGACCCTCGCGCTGTTCCAAATCCCGTTCATCATCAACCTCTTCATCTCTTGGAAGGTCGGGAAAAAAGTCACCAGCGACAATCCATGGGATGCCACCACGCTCGAATGGGCCACGCCGACGCCTCCGGGTCATGGAAATTTCCTCAAAGATCCCGTCACCTATCGCGGCCCCTACGAATACAGCCGTCCTGGTTGCGACGAAGATTTCCTTCCTCAGTGGATCGAGCCGAAACATGCCGAAACGCCGGAAAAAACCTCGGCCAAGCACTAACTCCCACCCCGGCCAGCCACCCAACTCGTCTCCCTTTCTCACATGGAAATTCCCTACGTCGTCACTCCTCGCAAGGACACCGGCCTCTTCAACTCGAAGATCGCGATCTGGCTGTTCCTTGCCTCCGAAGTCATGCTCTTCGGCGGCTTCTTCTCGGCCTACGTCTTCCTCAGACTCGGTGCCGATTACCCATGGCCGGAGCGGACTCTGCCCGTGCTTCCAGGTCTGATCAACACCTTCGTCCTCATCGGCTCATCCGTCACCGTCGTTTTCGCCTGGGCGTCGCTCAAGCTTCGCGACTGGCGGAAATTCCAGCTCTTCATGGGCATCACCGTCTTCTGCGCCTTGATATTCATGGTGCTCAAAGCCATCGAGTACAACGTGAAATTTCATCACCAAGCCGTCCGCTTGAAAGACTACTCAGTCGTCGAAGGACACCTCGGCTATGAGTTGAAAGAAAGCGCCGACAAGCATCATCCGAAAGCAGATGATTACGCCCTCGACCACTACGGCAAGAAAATCGAGGAAAACCTGATTTTCATCGAAGCCTCCAAGCTCGCCTTCAACACCCGCCGCTTCCACGCGCCATGGATCGAGGAAATGCTGCTCCAAGCCGGACATCACAACTCCAAAATCACCCTCGCCGCCGATCTCACCGCCGTCACGAAGGAAAAACAAGCACCCGAAACTCTCGCCAAAGCGGGCGATCCACTCACGGTCGATCTCCTCAAGCGCGTCCAGAAAACTCACCTCGCCGCCGCCGCTCACAACTCCGCCTATCGCACCGAAGCCCTCCGCGCCGAGTGGAAAAAAGCCAAGGCCGATCCTGCAAACGCGGGTAAAAGCAATTGGCAGTATGCATCCAGCGTCAACATCGACATGAAGGCGCTTGAGCCGCGACTCTTGACTGAAATCCCCAACGTCGCCTTCAACGTCGAGCCGACCACCAAGTTTGATTTCCACCCGCGCGACATCAAAGAGTCCGATGGCCAATCCGTCCTCCGCGACGACACCGCCATCACCGGCAAGCTGCTAGATAGCCCGATGGGTTTCCACAACGTCGATGCCATCGACTTCCAACACCTCGTCATGAAGGCCGAGGAAAAAGGCATCGCCCCCGATGTCGCCATCGCGAACTCCTGGCTGATGAAAAACAACGCCTTCGTCCGCGACGCATGGACATGGCATCAAGGCGAGATTGCCAAGCTCAAGGAACAGCTCATCAAAGACTACAAGCTCGACAAGAACGGCAACCCCAAGCGCGTTCCCACCCACAAAGAACTCTACCGCATGGGCTGGCAGGATTTCGCCAAAATGGCCGAGGACAAAGGCCGCGCCAAACTCTCCTTCATGGACTCGTCCAAAGAGCAATTCTTCGGCCCGAACTACGACGCCCGTGGCAACGAAACCTTCCCCCACATGGAGCTTCCGCGTGAGCAAGTCGGCTTCGCCGCCAAGTTCACTCCCGCATGGAACACCTACTACGCCATCTACTTCACCATCACCGGACTCCACGGCCTCCACGTCATCGGTGGCGCACTGGTCCTCGCCTACTACCTCTTCTTTGGTCGCAAAATGTATGAAACCAACCCCGAGTGGCTCGCCAACCGAGTCGAAATCGGCGGCCTCTTCTGGCACTTCGTTGACCTCGTCTGGATCTTCGTCTTCCCGATCCTCTATTTGATGTAATTTCTAACTTCAAACGCTCCGCTCTTTGCTCCCACCTCTCCGCTCATATGGCCGACACCCCAGAAGCTATCAAGAAATCCGTCCGCACCTACCTGTTCGTCGGCGGCATCCTCTTCCTCGGAACCATCGTCACCGTGCTGGTCGCTACCGTCCCATGGCTTGACGTCGGCAGACACGGCTTCGATGCCATGGACTGCATCCTCGGCCTACTCATTGCCACCGTGAAAGCCTCACTCGTCGCCTTCATTTTCATGCACTTGAATCACGAGAAAAAAGCCGTCTATTGGTTATTCGCATCCGGCCTTTGCATGGTTTGCAGCCTTGCATTTCTTACCGCCCTCGCGATTTTTGATCCCATCCACGATCCTTTGTTTTACGGCAAAGAATCCAAAACTCCGCCCATCCTCGTTTCGCCGTCGCTCCGTTAGATCTCAACCATCCACCGCCATGTCTCTCAAAGGTTTCCATTTCGTTTTCGTAACAGTCAGCACCTTTCTCTGCCTGTTCATGGCGTTGTGGGCATGGCTACTCGCGCCGGATAAAGGCACATCTACGCTCATCATCGGCTGCGTCGGTGTGTTCGGCTCGCTCGTGATGCCCACCTACGGCGTTCTCTTTTATCGCAAGATCACCCGCGCACACATTTGATTTTCTCATGAACTCTTCATCTCTTTTCCTCGCCTGCTCGACCTGCCGCGAATCCATGATTGTCGGCGGTGGCGATGCCGCAGGCTACTCCATCTTTTTCCTCCTGATCGTGATTGTCGCGATGCTCGGAGGCATCACCTTCTTCATGTTCCGCATCGCCCGCCGCGAAAAAGAGCATTTCGATCCCAGCTTGTCCGACGACTACATCGCTCCCGGATCTTCTAACTGATCCCGTTTTCTTGATTCAAACTTTCACCCAATGAGTCCTTCCAAATTTCTAGGTATCCCGGAAAATTACTCCGCCCACGGCGGCCAGGTCGATCACATGATGGACGTGGTTCACTGGTTCATGATCGCTCTCTTCGTCGGTTGGACCCTGTTCTTCTTCTACTGCATCGTCCGCTTCTGGCATAAGAACCATCCGAAAGCCTCTTATGAAGGCGTGAGAAGCCACCTCTCCAGCCACCTCGAAGTTGGTGTCATCATCGTAGAAGCCGTGTTGCTCCTCGGGTTCGCTTTCCCGCTCTGGGCAGAACGGGTGGACAGTTGGAAAGCCGTTCAAAATCTGAACCCCAACCGCGTCCGTGTCGTTGGCTGGCAGTTCGGATGGACCTATCACTATCCCGGTGCCGATAACAAATTTGGTCGCGTCGATCCTAATTTGATCTCTGGCAGCAACGACCTTGGCATCGACTACACCGATCCGAACGCCCTTGATGATTTCACCAGTCCCATTCTCAAGCTCCCCGTGAACGAGCCTGTCGTTCTCAACATCGGCACCAAGGACGTGATTCACAACTACAGCATCGTCCCCATGCGCATCCAACAAGACGCCATCCCCGGACGCGAAATCCCAATGTGGTTCACTCCGGTCAAAACTCTGGAAACCTACGTGATTTGCGGCCAGCTCTGTGGCGAAGGCCATGCCAACATGGTCGGCACGATGGAAGTGATTCCAACAGACCAATACACCACTTGGTTCAAAAGTCAGACCGAAGGCGCACTCAAGGCAAATTCGCCCAAGACGGCCACCGCGCAGAATTTCTAGCAGCAGCCGTCCCATGGCCGACTTCACCGAGATCGACCGTGACGACTTCCGCAGCTTGCTCATCGAGATCGGTAAAACCCGCATTCCGTTCGGAAAATTCGGCATCAAAACCTATCCGCCAGCCGGGGTTCCGATCATGGATCTGCCCATGGAATATCTCTGCTGGTTTCTCGAGCGCGGCTTCCCCAAAGGCCGCCTCGGCGAGTTGATGGCGCAAGTCTGCGAGATCAAATCCGTCGGCATGGACTCGGTCTTCGATCCCATCCGGCAAATGAACGGCGGTCGTTTCAAACTGCTGCCCACCCGCTCGAAGTCGTTTGATTTCGAGTGAGCGGCACTCACACCGGTCCCGCCGCCGGCAAGTGCGGCGGGCGCTTCCACTGCATCAGTATGTTGGCCGCGAGAATGAGGGCACCGCCTGTTAGGAGCGAGGCGGACAAGGTTTCATTGGGGTAGCTTCCGTGAATCAATTTTCCGAGCAGGGCTGGAAGAAACAGGACGAAGAGCGCGGTGAAGACCGGCTCGGTCGTGTAAATGAGTCCTGCTTCCGTCGCTGACACCCGTGGCTGCCAGTAAATCATGAGCTGATAGCCTCCGACCGAACAGACAAGGGCCAGGCATCCAACGAGAAGACTTGCCGGAAGTGACGCACCCGCAGTCCAACAAGCTGCTAGATTCGGCGCGGCAAAGACGGTCACGGGTATGAAGAGAAGGGCGATTCCTGAAAACATGATGAATGTGACAACTGATGCCCGGTTCCCTTCATACTTTGGGTTTTCCAGTGCGAGAATCTGGAAGGTGAAGAAAACCGTAGCGACAAGAGTTTCGATTTCACCCCGACCGAGGCGAAGGTTGTCCGGGCGCAGGCCTGATAGAACAGCACCTCCTGTCAGCACCATCAGGGTTGCCGCGACGACTCTGGCTCTCGGCGCTTGCCGCATCTTGATGCAGGCGATCAACGGCAGGAAAATGCAGTAAGCTTGAGTGAGAAATGCGGATGTCGATGCCTCGGTATGGGCGAGCGCGTCAGCCTGAAGGCAAATTCCAATTCCACCCCAGAACGCAAGAGTGAGCCCCTGCTGGATTTCATTTTGACTCGGTCGCCGCCGGAGATTGAGAAATGGAAGCATCATGGCGGCTCCAAGTCCAAAGCGTGCGACCTGCAGCCATGAAGCGAGAAATTGGCTCGAAGCTTCAGGGATTCTAGCAGTTTGCTCCAGATGAAGGGCTTTTACGATGGGGAAACTGATGGCCCACAACACACAGGTGAGGATGAGAAAAAAGACTGGCATGGCGCGGCTGGGACCATGGGTTGTTTCATGGGTGCGACAAGCCGAGAAACCTTGTGGGCGGCTGCCCGGTCTCAAGCAGTGAGATGACCCGGCGAAATTTCACGCTTTCTTCATTGGCATTTCACCGACAGGAGATGAAATCCAAGAATGCCCCACGTCCTTTTGGTAGAAGATGAACCGGCGATTGCCGATACGCTCGTTTATGCTTTGGAAACGGAGTGTTTCGATGTCACTCACGCCCTCACCGGAGCAGATGCGCTCGCCGCCGCGGGGCGCGAGAAGTTTGATTTCGCCATTCTCGACATTGGCCTGCCTGACATCACCGGACTCGATGTTTGCCAACGTCTTCGTGCCATATCGGCGATCCCGGTGCTCTTTCTAACCGCCCGTGATGCCGAGGTGGACCGCATCCTCGGCCTTGAACTCGGTGGCGACGACTATGTGACCAAGCCATTCTCTCCGCGTGAAATCGTCGCTCGCGTCCGCGCCATCTTGCGTCGCTCACAGCCGCTTGCGCCGCAGTTAGAGTCTGCGCAAGGGTGCGGGAAAATTCTCTATCATGACACCTCCGCCATGCGTATTCACTGTCACGGCGAGCTGCTCGACCTGACGGCTCATGAATACAAGCTGCTACTCGTCCTGCTGGAGAAACCGGGCCGCGTCTTTACCCGTGACCAATTGCTCGATCACGCATGGCAGGATCCCGGCTCTGTCACGGATAGGACCATCGACGCCCACATCAAGTCCCTCCGCGCCAAGCTGCGTCTCGTCAGGGCGGGTGCCGAAGACTTGATCCAGACGCGCCGTGGTTTGGGCTATTTGTTATCAGTTTGAACTCATGCGCTTCACCCGGGTCACTCTCTTCTTCATCGCGTTCATCATCACGCTCGGCTTCTATCAGCTTGCCCGCCATTTCCTCGCCGAGGTCGAGCCGCAGACTTTCCAAGCCACCGAGGAAGTGATGGTGGACGTGGCGAACTTGCTGGCCGAGGTCGTCGCCGATGATGTCCGGGAAAATGAATTCAACGCCGCCAGTCTCCGCGAGGCGTTCGAGGGTGCTCACCGCCGGGAGATGCGGGCAAAGATCTTCGAGCACATGAAGCTCAACGTCGGCATCCACGCCTATCTAACTGACTCGAAAGGCCGCGTCCTTTTCGACTCCGATTCCGGGCGGCGCGAGGGCAAGGATTTTTCCGCCATGCGGGATGTTTCAAAGACCTTGTCCGGTAGCTACGGAGCGCGCAGTAGCAGAGATATTGAAAATGACTCGACCACCTCGGTTCTTTACGTCGCCGCGCCGGTGGGCGATCCCGCCAAGCCCGATGGCGTGCTAACGGTTTTCAAGCCTCAAGCAGATGTCCTGCCTTTGGTGCGTGAACGCAGGCGCATCATCTACATCGCCTGCGGCCTCATCGGCGGAGGAATCTTGTTCCTCATCGCCGTGGTGTTTCTGTGGCTCTTCCATCCTATCGGGAAAATCACTGAATATGCCCGCGCCATCGAGCGGGGCGAGCGTCCGGCTAAGCCCAAGATCGGCATCGGGCGAGAGGTGAATACGCTGGCCCACGCGCTCGACTCGATGCGCGATGTCCTCGAAGGACGCCGGTACGCCGAGCGATACATCCAGACTCTAACGCATGAGATGAAAAGTCCGCTTGCCGCCATCCGTGGCGCGGCCGAGCTGCTAGATGAGGAAATGCCTGTCGCGGATCGCAAGCGTTTCCTCGAAAACATCCGTGCGGAAACCGCCCGCAGTGAGCGGCTGATCAACCGGCTGCTAGAACTCTCGGCCATCGAGGGTCGTGCCAGTCTGGAGGTGACTGAGGAAATCGACTTTCTCGCCATCGTTGCCAGAGCCATCGACCAGGCACGTCCCCTCGCGGAGATCGCAGGTGTGAACTTCAAACAAACCTCCGTCGGTGAGCCTGTTTTACTCAAAGGAGACGCCTTCATCCTGCGAGCTGCGGTGACGAATCTATTGGAAAACGCCATCGACTTCTCGCCGCGAGATCAGGCGGTGGAAATCACCGTGGAGCGCACGAACGGATGGGTCGTGCTCTCTATTCGTGACCACGGCCCCGGCGTGCCCGACTACGCTCAGGGAAAAATTTTCGAGCGTTTCTACTCACTCCGCCATCATGCGTCGAAGCGCAAAGGCACCGGCCTCGGTCTAACACTTGTGAAGGAAACTGCGGACCTCCACGGCGGCACCATCACTCTCAATCCCGCAGCCGACGGCGGAACGGTGGCGAAGTTAGCGTTGCCCCTTGCGTGATCCGCAGACGCAAACCTACCAATCGTCCATGGCATCCAGACGCGGAATAGTCTCCATCGCGTCTTGCACGAAGTTCCCGAGGCTAAACTGAAGTCCAGCCAGGCTCCGTGCCGTTCTGTGACGGGTGCTGCTCACTCGCCCAGCTCCGGCATCTCGCCGAAAACTTTTCACCCTGCCCGCGATCCAATCTTCCGCAGAACGACGGATCACCGGTGTCACATCCTTCGCAATTTCCTCCTTCCCCATTTCCAAAACATCCCTATGAAAACCCGCATGGCCACACTCATCCCATCTTGGCGCAGAATTCTCCTGCTGATTCTTGCCAGCACGCTGTGCGGTGCCGCCGCGCCTCAAGCGCTATTGGGGGGCTTGAAACAACTCGATCTCGAACTCGCCAACGAAGGCCGCACGGCCAAAGTCACCGTCCCGGAAGGAGTCAGCTCCGTCACCTTGCAGCGATTTCGTCGCGAAGGCGGCTGGGTAAAGGTCGCCAGTCGCGATGCCGTGGCAGGAGTGATGCGCTTCAAGCTGCCGGACACCAAAGGGAAAATCCGCTGGCGCGCGATCGGCCAGTTCGACAAAGCCGTCGGTTCGCGGAAAAAATTTCCCGCTGAATTCTATCAGGGCACGAATGAATTCGGACCGTCCAACGCCTCGTCCGGGAGCCTCGTTGGCAGTGGTCTATATGATCGCAGCCTCGGACTCGAAACCACCGGCGCCGTCGGCTCTCCGAACGCCCCGATCACCGAGGCAGACATTTGGAAAGTGGACGGCAACACCGTCTATTTCTTCAACCAACTGCGCGGTCTCCAAGTCCTCAACCTCGCGAACCCCGCAGATCCGCGTATCACCGCCTCGCTCCGGCTGCCTGCTTCGGGCCAGGATCTCTATTTGTTGCCTGGCTCCGGGCCGGATCGTCACCTCGTCCTTCTCACCCGCAACTGGTCAGATAAGTCTGGCGAATCCACCCGCATCAACCTCGTCAAAGTCTCCGGCGGCCAGGCCAGCATCACCCATCGCCGCGATGTGGAGGGCTACCTCGCTGACAGCCGCATGTCCGGTAACCGCCTCATCACTGCCACCACCGAGTGGAATTTTTCCAACGCAAAAAATGATGATGAATGGAACTCCCGCACCCGCCTTTCCGAGTGGCTGATTGCTCCCGACACCGTCCCGCAAGCCGACGGTGAAACCCTCATCGACGGCGACGGCCCGATGATCGCCGCAGGCAACGACTGGCTCGCGCTCGCGGTGTATCCTAACAATCGCTGGGACTCATCGCTGGTCAGCGTTTTTGCCATCCGCAACACCGGCCTAGAGCGCATGGCGCCGCCGATCCGCACCGAGGGCGTCATTCCCGGGAAGTTCGCCATCCAGTGGGCTAACAACATTTTAACAACGGTCTCGGAGCGGAACGAAAGCAGGAACCGCTGGGCACCCGTCACCGTGTTAGAAAACTTCCGTGCGTGGGCGCCGGAAGTGATCCACACCGCTGTCGTGGAGGACCGCCTCGGCCACCTCCGCCTTGCGGAAGGAGAAAGCCTGTTCGCCACCCGCTTCGCAGGAAACAAGGCTTACATCGTCACCTTCCTTCGTGTTGATCCGCTGTTCGTGATCGACCTCTCAGACCCTGCGAACCCTACCGTCGCGGGCGAGATCAAGGTGCCCGGCTTTTCCACTCATATCGAGCCGCTTGGCGATCTACTCTTCGCCGTCGGCTGGGAATCGAATGCTCCCATAGCCTCGCTTTTCGACGTCGCAGATCCCGCCTCACCGCAACTCCTCCGCCGCCTCGCCCTCGGCGATTCCGGCTCTTACAGCGAAGCGCTTTGGGACGAAAAAGCCCTCAAAGTCCTTCCCGATGCAGGACTCGCGATGATCCCGCTGAGTTCCTATGGCAGGAAATCCGGCGAGTCCACATCGGTGGTCCAGTTGATCGACATCGACACCAAAGCTCGCGACCTTTTCCTGCGTGGACAAATCAATCACCAGTTCGACGCCCGCCGCGCGGATTTGTTAGGAAACGCCGTTGTCTCCATTTCCCAGCGGACGATGGTCGCCGCCGACATCGCGGATCGCGACAAGCCATCCATCCTATCAGAAGTTTCACTCGCTTGGCCGGTGGACCGGGTGTTCGAGGTGGGTAGCCATTTGCTCCAGATCGAGGATGGCAATTACTACGGTGGCGGCAGAGCCACTTGCCGCATCTCTCCTAGAAACGCGACTGAAAGCATTCTCGCAGAAATCGACCTCGGAGAAGGAACCGTGAAAGCTGCCGACTTCCGCGATGGAAAACTTTACATCCTCCGCGACACGTCGCCTCCCTATTCCTATTTTGGCTATCTGATCGCAGACTTCGCACCCAGTCGTAACAGTAGCAAGCTGAGTCTCGATATCTACGACGCATCCGCCTTGCCCGCGCTCACTCTGCTAGGCTCACGAGTCACAGTCCTTGAAGAAAGCGGACGGACCCCAACGGATCAATTTCTCTGGCCCCAACCTAACCGTCCAGCAGTCGTCTTGAATTCAGGGAGTTCATGGTTTGGACGCGGACCTATCATCCTTCGTTCCGATACCGCAGTGACCGCGAAAACTTCCGTGACTCTGGCAGATGCCGCTTTGCCGTTAGAGTCCGCCGCTGCCATCAGCATCGGTCGCCCCTACTGGATTCCCGATAATCCGCCGCGCTTGCTGATTTTCGACACCACAGACCCGACCCGTCCTGCGGCTGAGGAGTCAGTGGTCCTGGGGCCCGATGGCTCAGTCTTTAGCGGTCTTGCCGCAGCGGCGGATAGCCTTGTCGTCCTCGGGAACTCGCAATGGAAAGACAGCAAAGCGAACAAGTGGTTCCCGACTGGCATCGCGCAGCAGACGGCTCGCGTGGTCGAAGTGCCACCATCCGGCTCACCGATCGTGCGGCCGTTGATGGATCTACCAGGCCAGTTGTTCGCCGTCACCGAGCTTGATCGCAATGGATTCCTCGCCTTCACCCGCGGCAGCGATGATGGCAAATCCACTCCACTGCAGGTCAGTGCCAGCGATGGATTCGACGCATTTTCCATCGCCACTCTTGATGTTCCTGCCTACGCGACTCTAACCGCTGGTGACCGCCGCCTGTTCGTTGGCTCGAAAAACTCAGTCCAGATTCACCGCCTCAAGGAGAACGGGACCTTGGTAGCTGAGACACTTGTCGAAATCGGCTGGACGCCTGACTCGTTGCGTTGGTTAGGAAACAACACCTTGATCGGTGGGAAATGGAACGCCTTTTTCGTGATGGATGCAAACGGCAGCAATCTAGCGAAATGGAATTTCCCCACTTGGAATCCGGGAGTTTCGCGCGCTGTCCTCACCACCGATGGCGATCTGCTCGTGCCCTTCGGCGAATACGGCGTGGATCGCCTCGACCGCTGATCCGCGTTCGTTGTTCGAACGCGCGAGCCTTTAAACCACGCGAGAGATGCCGCCGGGGCTTGTCAAACTGCGACAAGCCGCGATGCTTCCGCCGTTATGAATGTTTTTGACCGCTTGGAACGGCGTTGGAGTTGGCTTTCGTTCCCCGGATTCCTCCGCTACTTCGCTTTGTTTCAGGTGATGGTGTTCGTGTTGCAGATTTTCCAACCGAACATCTCCGAGTTACTGGCCTTTAACCGTGACAAGATCTTCGCTGGTGAAGTCTGGCGCATTGCGACGATGTTCTTCGCCGAGGCTCAGTTTGGAAAACCGAGCATCATCAACATCCTGCTGCTGATCTTCGCGGTGAACTTCGTCTTCATGGTCAACGACGGTCTTGAGGGAGCATGGGGCAGCTTCAAAACCAGCCTGTTCTGTTATGCTGGAATCCTCCTTACCTTGGCGGCGAGTTTTCTCTATCCGGTTGCCGTGCCCTTCGGCGGGACGATGTTGTTCGCCAGTGCACTGCTGGCCTTCGCCACGCTGTTCCCAAAAGTGGAAATCCTTTTGTTCTTCATCATTCCCGTCCAGATCCGCTTCATCGGGATGTTTTTAGCCTTCGGGATTTTGATGACGGTTTTCCAACTGCCCATCCTGCTGCCATTCTATCTCGCAACCTTGGCGAACTACTTGATCTGGGCCGCAATTCCCACCCTGAAAGGCACCGCGCTGGTCTTGGACGCCTCGAAACGAAGGAAAAATTTCAACAACTCCAAGCTGCCCACGTCCGAAGCATTTCATACCTGCGCCACCTGCAAAGTGACCGACATCTCAGACCCCTATCTCGAATTCCGCATCGGCCCCGACGGTGAGGAATACTGCGTCGAGCACCTGCCGAAGTGAGGTGGGGGCTTTGGCTGCTAGAGCACTTCCGCCACAAAGTTTTCCTTCTCAAAAATCGCGAATGCCTCCGGCTCTTCACCAGTGCCGAGGAAGCGCGGCGGAATGTTAAGTTGGTCGTGAATCGTCACGGCGATGCCGCCTTTTCCCGAGCCGTCGAGCTTGGTGACGATGAGGCCGTCGAGCGGGCTGGCTTTGTGAAATTCCTTCGCCTGTTGGAGGGCGTTAGAGCCAGTGGTGGCATCGACAACCAACAAGGTAAGATGCGGCGCGGTTTCATCTTGCTTGGCGATGGTGCGACGGATTTTTCCTAACTCTTCCATCAGGTTATGGCGTGTGTGGATGCGGCCAGCAGTGTCGCAGATGAGAAATTGTGTCTTTTCCGCGATGGCTTTCTGGTGGGCGTGAAAACAAACTGACGATGGATCAGCATTGGTATTTCCCGTGACCACCGGGAGGTCGAGACGCTCGCCCCAACGCTTGAGTTGTTCGACAGCAGCGGCGCGAAATGTGTCGGCGGCAGCCATCATGACCGTGCGGTTGCGCTTCTTGAGCCACAGCCCGAGCTTGGCGGATGATGTGGTTTTTCCGGTGCCATTCACGCCGACGACGAGGATCACAAACGGCTTCCCATCGGCCCGTGGAGTCGGCGGCAGGAAATTATCAGGCAGTCGTTTCGAGAGCTGGCGGCGAGTGACATTCACCACATCGTCGCCCGAAACCTCGCGCCCCAAGGCACGCAGCTCGTCGATGATGGAGGTCGTCAGACCTATCCCGAGATCCGAGCTGATGAGATCTGCTTCGAGATCGTCCCAATCAATCTCAGCGCGGTTGGTGATTTTGTTAAAGAGCGATTTGAAAAAGCCAGCCATGGGACGGCAGATTAAGAGAAGCCAGAGACCAGAGACAAGAAACAAGCGGTGGAATCTCTGGACTCTGGATTCTGGACTCTTAAGTCTTTCCCCGATGCCAAAAATCCGCGTGCTTCCCGACATCCTCGCCAGCCAAGTGGCGGCGGGTGAGGTGGTGGAACGCCCGGCCTCGGTGGTGAAGGAGCTGGTAGAAAACAGCATCGATGCCGGGGCGCGTGAGATCCGCGTGGATGTTGATCGCGGTGGCTCGGCGTTGATCCGGGTGAGCGACGACGGCTGCGGGATGTCGCGTGAGGACGCGTTGCTCTCGTTAGAACGCCATGCGACAAGCAAGCTGCGAACAGCGGGTGATCTTGCGGCGATCATGACGCTGGGATTTCGCGGCGAAGCGGTGCCAAGCATCGCCAGTGTGTCGCGGTTCCGAATCGTGACGCGGGAAACGGATGCCGTCGCTGGCACGGAAATACTCGTGGATGGAGGGAAAATTCGTGACGTACGCGATGCAGGATGCGCACCCGGAACGATCATTGAAGCAAAGGCTCTTTTTTTCAACATGCCGGCGCGGCGAAAATTTCTACGAGCTGAGACGACCGAAGCGGCTCATGTGGAGCACCAACTGCGCTTGCACGCGCTGGCCGCGCCTCACGTCCGCTTCCGGTTGCGGCGGGATGATCGTGAGATCTTCGACTTGCCTGCTGCGGCAAAAGCGGTGGATCGAGTGCGGCATTTGTTAGGTGCCGAGTTGTCGCGGGAGTTGATTCCGCTGCCGCTGACGCACGGCAATGGTATTTCAATTGAAGGCTTCCTGCTCCCCGCCAGCCATGCGCGGAAAGGCAGGCGACATCAGTTTGTTTTCCTCAATGGTCGTCCGGTCGAAGACCCGGTGATCTCGCGGGCCTTGGCGGAAGGATTTCGCGGTGCTCTAGCAGATGGCTTGTATCCTGCCGCATGGCTGTGGATCGACCTCGAGCCGACCTTGGTGGATGTGAACGTTCACCCAGCGAAGCGTGAGGTGCGATTTCACCGCCCGCTCGATGTGAAGGACGTGATCTTGGAAGCGGTGGCGGTGGCCATGCGTCCTGCGGCTCCATCAGTCCTACCAATCCAATCAGTCCTATCGGTCGCACCAGATCCGGTTAGGCCGATATTTCACGCCCCGCAGCCACAGTTGGAGAACTGGATAAATGCTGATGCTTCCGCGACGGCTCTTGATCTAACTGATCCACCTGCGGCACCGTCGGGCAAGGCTCCGAAGTTCAGGATCATGGGAATGCTCCACCACCGCTATGTCATCCTGGAAAGCGAAGATGGCCTCGTGCTGTTCGATCCCAAAGCGGCCCGTGAGCGCATTTATTTTGAAAAGCTCCAACATCAAGAGGGTTCAGTGTTAGAGACTCAGGCATTATTGGTGCCGGTCTTGCTGGAACTCGATCCGCGAGATCTCGATCTGTTGCTCCGCGAGCAAATGGCCCTGCAGGATGCGGGCATCGAAATCGAAGCGTTTGGCGGAAACACCTTACAAATCCGTAGCCTGCCAGCCTGTCTGCCAGTGGATGATCCACGGCCATTTCTCGGTGCGTTGATGGATGAACTTCTCCACGGGTCCGCACCCGGCGCGAGATTTGCCATCGAGAGATTGGCGCGGGTCCTGGCGAAACGGGCTGCGGTGATGGCTACGCCAAATCTCGCGGAAACCACCTTATTGTTAGATGAGCTTTTCGACTGCGAGCTCCCCTACTGCGCGGCGGATGGACGTCCCACGCTCACCGAGTTCGGCATGAGAGAGTTAGACCGTCGCTTTGGACTGATCAGACATGACGGCCAATGAAAAGCGGCGACATGTCGCACGCGGTCCGAAAGAATCTCACCGCCGTGCGTATCGGAAACCGGGAAAGGCCCGCACCAGCCGACGCATCTCAAGTTTCATCAGATTCGCCGTCACCACATGGGCTGCCAGACCGCTGCGCTCAATGATGAGATCCACTGGCGATTCATCATCCGTGACTGCGGCGAACACGGCGGCTTCCTCCTCGGGTAGCTCCGGGATCTGAGCCATCGGCTCGGTTAGGCTCGCCTTGCGGGTGAAGGGAAGTTCGCCGAGATCATCAAGAATGTGCGAGGCATCTGCAACAAGGGTGGCACCGTCTCGGATGAGCTGGTTGCATCCAGCAGAAGTCGGTTTGTCGATCGGACCGGGCACGGCAAAAATGGGTTTTCCATACTCCGAGGCGAGATTTGCAGTGATCAACGAGCCGGACCACGCCGGGCATTCCACCACGAGCACCGCCCGCGCCCATGCCGCGACAATGCGGTTCCGCATTGGGAACGTCTGCTTGTCCGGAGCCGTGCCTAACGAAAACTCGGAAACCACAGCCCCAAATCCCGAGGCGATCTTCTCGGCTAACGCCAGATTCTCTGGCGGATAGAGTTTTCCCAGCCCCGAGCCGATCACCGCGATGGTGCGCCCATTTGCGGCGACGGCGGCCTCGTGCGCAGCGGTGTCGATGCCGCGGGCAAGCCCGGAAATGATCGTGAATCCCGACTGCGCGAGCTGATAGGAAAGTTTCTTGGTCGCTTGCTTGCCGTAGTTCGTCGCCCGCCGCGAACCGACGACGCTGATGGCGTGCTTGTCGCGTGCCTCCAGTTTTCCCCATACGTAAAGCAGTAGCGGCGGATCATAAGCCTCCCGTAGCGGCGCGGGATAGTCGTCATCGGCTTGCGTGACGATGGAAATCCCGCGCTCTGTCGCTTCGCGAATCTCACTGATTGGATCGGCATGGTCTTGCCACGAGTGGAGAATCTTCGCCGTCTCCTCACCAATGCTATCGACCCGCATCAGCCGATCCTTCGCAGCTCCTAGAATAGATGCCGGATCATCACCGAACGCTTCTAACAACCTGCGCACCCGTACCGGCCCGATCTTGGGCAAAAGGTTCAAAGCAACGATTGCTTCCCGTGGACTCATCTAGCCGAAAGACTGCCCGGCAGACAGGCAGGCGTCAAAGCTGGTTTTCTAGCAGCACGAATTATTCTCACACCGTCAACAGCGACTCATCCCAATCTTTCCATACCGGATCGAGGTTTTGGCCGCGGAGCATTCTTGCGACCTCGGCAGGGCTGCGGGTGTCGTGGATTTGAAACTGCTCGGTCGCCTTTTCACAGCCGGATTTTTCCTGCAACTCGACCCTGCGGCCTTTGACCGTTAGATGAAGATCATCGCTGCCCGCACCGGTGTAGCCGCCGGGTTCTGTTTTCGCGCCAGCAGACATGTGCGTCACTCCGAGGGTTGCAATGGCATCTCGCAAGGACGCGGGTTCTCGAGTGGAAACGACGATGCCGACTTGCGGAAACAAGATCCGGAAAATGGCAATCAAACGGACTAGGGCTTTGTCTGGCAGATAGAGATTTGCGTCCGGCTGGTACTCGTAATTTCCCGCATACGGCCGCATCCGTGGGAAGGCGACGGTGAATTGCGCTTTCCAGCAGTGTTTGTAGAGATATTCCAAGTGAGTACAGAGCGCGAGTGCCTCGAATTTCCAATCTGCCAGTCCAAACAACGCGCCGATTCCGATGCGGCGGAAGCCACCCGCATACGCGCGTTCCGGGCAATCCAAGCGCCAGTGAAAATTTTTCTTGGGCCCAGCGGTGTGAAGCTGCTGATAGGTTTCCAAGTGGTAAGTTTCCTGATAGACGACGAGACCCTCCGCGCCGTGGCTGACGATTTCCGCGTATTGGTCGTCCTCCATCGGTCCCACCTCGAGGGCGAGCGTGGGGATGAATGGCTTCAACGCATCAAGACAATCTTGCAGGTAGCCCTCCGAAACAAACTTGGGATGCTCGCCGGCGACGAGTAGCACGTTGCGGAAGCCGAGGCCGTGAAGATGTCTCGCTTCGGTCACGACCTGATCCACGGTTAGAGTTGTCCTGAAAATCCCGGCATCGCGCGAGAATCCGCAGTAGCTGCAATTATTCACGCACTCGTTAGAAACATACAGCGGCGCGAACAGCCGCATGGTTTTCCCGAAATGCCGCCGGGTGACTTGCTGGCTTTGCCTCGCGAGCGTTTCCAAAGGTGCCGCAGTTTCACCCGAAACAAGCTGCATGAAACGTTTCATCAGCGGCGTGGGACGCTTCAATAAATCTGGGAAAACATCGGCAAATGCCATGGCGGGCGGAATGTGTGGCTTGGTGGCTCGCACGTCAAAGGCACTTTTGAGATCCCGCTCAAAGGGGCCGACACAGGACAAACGGGGAAACCAGCAGTGTTTCAAATTCCAACGCCGCATCGGTCCACTGCGCCGCGTGGATTGACTCGATTTTTACCAGATCACCTGCGCCAAGCCATGCCTTCACCTGCGTCACATCATTCCCCGAAACTGCCGCACCGACGACTGCGAGATTCAACGCATGATCGACAAAATATAGATTTCCCGCCTCTTGGTGAGGCCGCAAATAACTCCATGGCACCTTGCCAATGTCGTTCGTCAGTTTTTGCAAACAGACAGCAGCGGCGGGTGCGGGTTGGTCGGGTAAAATCACGCGCTGATAATAGGCTCGGGCCATCCTTGCTACCAAGCGGGAAATGTCAGCGGCTCGCGATGTCCGTCGCGGCGATGTGAGCGGTGGTCCATGCTGCTTGGAAATTGAAACCGCCGGTGATGCCGTCGATGTCGATACACTCGCCAACGAAGTAAAGCCCGGGAATTGTGCGGCTTTGCATCGTCCGGAAGTCGATGATCTTCCGCTCTACTCCGCCACAGGTCACGAACTCATCCTTGTTGGTCGTCTTGCCTTTCGCCTCAAAGCGAGCGGACTTGAGCGCGTCTAGCAGCTCCCGTGTCGCAGTCTTTGGCAACTGTCCCCACGTTGTTTGATCCCCGATGCCGCAGCACTCGACGATGCGCTCCCACAACCGTCGCGGCAGCGGAGCGATGGGGCTGTTGCGGATGAGCTTGGCGCCGTGTGTCCGCCGATTATCGTCGAAACGGGCTTGAATCGACCCCGCAGTCACCTCCGGCAGCCAGTCGATGATGAAAGGAAAATGATGGTTGGTTTCCGCAAGTTCCCGCGCATCCCAAGCGGATAGCCGCAGCACCGCCGGTCCACTGAAACCACGGTGGGTGATCAGTAGCGGTCCCAGTCGGGGAGTGCGGCCGCCTTCGCGTTTAATCGAAACCTGCGGATGAGAAACTCCCGCCAGTCCGCTGATCCGGTGGTCGCTGACGTTGAAGGCGAAGAGTGACGGCACGAGCGGTTGCAGGGTTTGCTCCAGTTTATTTAAATCCTGGAGAAGAGAACTACCCTTCAATGAACCGGTGGCGATGCAGACGGTGCGGGCCTTGATCGGCGTTTGGAGGTTCTCAAATGTTAGAGAGAATGTCCCGTCGCCCAAGAGGCTGATTCCCACCAATGGATACTTCTGATAGAGAGCGATCTTCGATTTCCGCGCTTGCCCGAGGAAACAGTCGATCACCGTGTCGGAGCGGTCGGTGGTGGGAAACATCCTTCCGTCCGGCTCGGTCTTTAGCTCCACTCCCCGGTGTTTGAACCACGCGACCGTGTCGGATGATTGCCAACGATGGAAGGCGGCGCGTAGTTCGCGGGAGCCGCGCGGATAGTTTTTCGCCATCTCGGCGGGATCGTAACAAGCGTGAGTGACATTGCACCGACCACCTCCGGAAATTCTTACTTTTTGCAGGAAATGGCTGCCCTTCTCAAAGATAGCCACGCTCTTGCCGGGAGCCATTTCCGCGAGTTGCAGCGCGGTAAAAAACCCCGATGCGCCGCCGCCGATGATGGCAAGGTCGAGCGTGGTAGGTGGTGACATGGTGCGATCAGAGAGCATCAGCCCAGCCGCTTCATCACTGCGGCTGATAGTGATTTCCCGTCGGCACGTCCGTCGGCGAGTTCTTGGGCCCGCTTCATCACCTTGCCCATGTCCCCTTTGCCGGACGCACCGGTATCGACAACCGCCTGCTCGATGATGGCGTGCAACTCGTCTTCTGCCAGGGCGGCGGGAAGATAGCGGGAAAGAAGTTCGATTTCTAATTTCTCCGTCGCGGCGAGTTCCACACGTCCGGCATTTTGAAACTGCTCACATGAATCGACGCGCTGCTTGATTTGCTTCCGCACCACCGTCATGACCTCGGCTTCTTCCAGTTCAGTGCCGAGTCCACCCTTCTCGATGGCGGCGTTTGTCAGCGCGCTTTTAAGTGCGCGCAGGGCGTTGAGGGCGGTCGTGTCCTTGGCCCTCATGGCATTCTTGATGTCTTCGGGGAGGCGGGTGGCGGTGTTGCTCATGGCCATTTCCTATCACGGTGATCGCTTCCGCCAAGAAAAACTCCGGCGCTGAATGGGCGGCTGTGCCGATGGGCGCGGAGAAACCGGAGGATCATTACGTTTGCAGCCTCACCCGCAGTGGGACCTATGGGATCGAGAGCTGACTGCGGGGCAGTTCCATCCGCAATTGTGTTAGGAAAAGCTTGAGGAACTTCGTCCGCTGCCGGGCCTCGGATCTGCCCGCATTTGTCTGCATGGTATCCTCTAACTTGAGCAACTTGCAGAAGAGATGGTCCAGCGTGTAAATGGAATCATCCGCCTGCCGTACCAGACAGAAAGGATCCTCTAGCTGATAGAAATCGCGCTTCAACTCGCCACCAAGCATCAGCGTGCGGGCAAGGCCGACGGCGCCGAGCGCGTCAAGTCGATCAGCGTCCTGCAAGACCTTTGCCTCGATACTCTCCGGAGCGATCCCGGCGCTGAAACTGTGGGCCTCGATAGCGTGCGAAATTTCATCAAGTCGTCCGTGAGGCCATTGGTATTCCCCCAGCCAGGCCACAGCCTGCCGCGCGGCAAGCTGAGACGCTTGCTTACGGTTAGGCGAGGATTTCGGGATGATCACGCAATCGTGCAACCATGCAGCAGGCATTACCACCTGCCAATCCGCGCCCTCCAACTGCGCGAGGCGCTGAGCGTTGGTGACCACACGACCGATGTGTGCGAGGTCGTGGGCAGCGTCCTTGACGGCGTGCTCACCGAGAAGGCGGCTGAAGAGGGAACTCCAAGGTTCGTAGGATTCGATGTCAGTCATCGGTGTTGATGCTGCGAGGCGGCGAATTTCAAGCAAGGAAATGCGCGCGTCCGCCACGACGTGTAGTCATTTTCACCTACACGAAATTGAGAAAAACGGATGATGCATGGGTGAAAACCCGCACTATCCTCTGAATCATGAGAACCGCCTATTACGAAACAAAATCCAAGATCGTTGCGCTAGCGACCGCCTACTACGAGGGCGACGAGGCGTCACGGGCCAGCCTGCGCAAGAGCGCGGATTTTTTCCCACATTCCAAAGCCAGCGATGATTTTTCCGGGCCGCGCTCGATGATCATCCGCGTGGGCGGCGAGGTTTTCCTAGTTGAAGACACAAGAGGTGGCGAAACTGGCGTGTTTTCCCTGCTGCTTCCCATCATGTGATGGCCGGATGCCGTCACTTGCGCGCTCGCTGTTCGTATCATTTTCCCGAGATAGCCTGAGTTTGTTGGTACTAAGTGCAAAGCCCCGGTTCGCATTTCAGCAAGCCGGGGCTTTCTGTTCGGCACCTTTGAATTGGATCGGTCACTTCAGGTAGCCTCAGTTGCGAATCGCTTCCATTCATCCCGAAATCTCATTCTTGTCATGCAAGCTTGCGGGCGGAGCCTCGCAGTGGTTTGTTCCCGGCACGAATGCATTTGCGCCTTTCCGATCAAGAACTCGCCACGCTGGTGGAAATGGTGAGCCTCGCCGCCAACGTCGCCTCGTGGAACCAAAAGGAAACTGCCAATGACCAGGTTTCCGCCTTCGAGAATCTGGAAAGCAAGATCCTCGAAAAAGCCGGCCACTCGGGCTTGGGGGATTGGATCGAGTTCGACGAAGAAAGCCAGCGTTTCAGGGTAAAGGCGGAAAAGGAGGAAAGCCTTTTCTATCATGAATGCTACGAGGAATTCCGCAACGAGAGCTTCTGGGACGAACTTGCCGTTAGACTCGCCGACCGCGACCTCGCCCGCGCAATCGGATTCGTGGAGTGGGAAAAACTCAGCGAAGAAGAGCGCCGCGCTCGCACCGTAGCTTGGGAAAAACGCTACTGGGAGGAGTTTTCCAAACGCGGAGTCGAACGGGTCACTGTAATCACTCCGCCGACAGAAGGGTGAGGGTAGAAGTGGATGGGCGATACCGGGGAGGTGGAGATTGATGAATGAACTCCACTGCCGTCCCACGGGCCGGGCACGGTGACTCATGAGCCATGAATCTAACTGCGAAGCGACTCGGCATGAACGGAGGCACGGAGTCAAAGCGGTAAGCAGGGTGCTGGGGGACCGGGGAGCTAATCACTCCCCGGGACCCGATTGGGTCTCTTCATTAGTGGAAGCGCCTCTTACTTTGGCTCAATCTTGTAGTCAGCGCCATCTTTGAATATCGGATAAGTCTGCCTGAGGTAAGGAACCTTTCGATTTTGCTTCTTGGTCGGAAAATCGAAGCGGAACACTTTGTAATTGGGGTGATCGACTTGGATCTTCACTGGAACATCAGGCTTCCACGCTGCTGGATCGGAAGGGTCATCAGTCACACCATATAAATATTTGCTCTTGGTGAATTCACTGGGAACTTGGAATCGCCCATTAGCATCCGTCACAGCCTCTCCTGGAAGTCGCATTGCAAGCCCGGAGGTCATGAACTGATACTGAAACCAGACCTTCGCTCCTTCGACCGGCTTTCCACTTACGGCATCGATAATCCGTCCGGAAATCCCAATTCTTGTGCAATGATCTTTCAGTGGTCTCTCGTCCGCGAGGAGGAGCCCCTGAAAAGAGAGTAGTAATAATGGGACAGCGATCTTCATGGCTTTTTTCTACCCAACGTCCAAGAGCACGCAACCCCTCTAGCGGGGGCGGGCGTTGAGACGGGGGTTGAGGTTCATGTTACGGGTGACGTCGCCGACAGAGCGGCTAGTGGGGGTTGCTGTGCCTCGCCTCATAAGATGGATTTCAGCCACGAAAGAGGCTACAACAATCGTTCCAACATGGGAACCCAAAACGGCCGCGTGATGCAATCTGAAGTCTCGAAAAGACCTCCCCTCCAAACGGATGAGTCTGTGAACAAG
>JBGSOI010000028.1:0-12290 GCA_041739215.1 Akkermansiaceae bacterium | reverse complement strand
GGAATGGGCGTCCACGACAAACAGGATCAAATCCGCCGTTTGCATCGCGATGTCCGCCTCGATGGAGACCTGTTCGTCGAATCCATCCTCAATTCCCCCGCCGATGCCGCCGGTGTCGATGAGGGTGCAGGGGACCTGCGTCGCCTTGGAAGGAGCCGCGATGCGGTCGCGGGTGACGCCAGGCTGATCGTGGACGATAGCGATCTTCCTCCCGGCAAGGCGGTTGAAGAGAGCGGACTTTCCGACATTCGGACGTCCAACGATGGCAACAGTAGGCATGGCGGAGGGATGTAGGGGGAGAACGAAGCAATGGCAAGGTCGGAGGTTTTTTTCCGAAATGGGGCGGAAAGTTCGGTAGGGACTGAGTTGCCTACGGCCATGCGGATAGCGCTTCGCGATTGATGGAATCTCGCTAGCGCTCGCCCTGCATTCCGGGCAGTCTGGTGAATGGCAGGCGAGTGAGCGGACCGTGGAATGACGTTCAGGCCGGTCATGGGCGGGTTCTTGCACTTCTCACTCGCCGGACGGCCCGGAGGTCCATCCCTGCCATTTTGCGCCGACTCAATGGGGAGTCCGAATCAGACGCGTAACAGACTTCTGAAGTCGGAGTTCATCGGGATGCATTCCTTTCATTCCGACCCAATAGTCGGTGACCAGTTCCCAAGCAGCTTTGCGGCGGGCAGCATCGGTTTGTTTTTGCCATTCCCTGACCTGATAGCAGCGCATTTCCTCATGTGAGGTGAATTTGCGGATCGTCCAATGGGAACGGTCTTTGATGGGCTGGCTCACGGCAATCTGATAACGGACCGGCGAGAACCGGACAAGTTTCGAGTTTTTTGAGGATGAATGAATTCGCGGCGACCGGTGGTCACCGCCACCCAAAGAAAAACCCCGCCTTTGCAGGCGGGGTTGATTTTACCGAAACAGGGATGGCGGAGCGGACGGGACTCGAACCCGCGACCTCCAACGTGACAGGCTGGCGCTCTAACCAACTGAGCTACCGCTCCATGTCCCGCTCGGGTGCGGGAAGCTATGGACCCGCTCAGGGCAGCGCAATCACTTTTTTAGCGTTTTCCGGATTTTCTTCAGGCCCTCATTTTTGATCAGGAAAGGGCCTCAACCGCGGCTTCCAGCGAGGCCGGATCCTCGACGGAATGGACGATGGTGTCCTTGTCGATTTTCGAAACGAGCCCGGCGATGACCTTGCCCGGACCGAGTTCGAGGAAGGTGCGGTGGCCCATGGCGATCAGGGCTTGGATGGATTCGGTCCAGCGCACGGAGCCGGTGACTTGCTTTTCCAGCATGCTCCGAATCTCGCCGGGATCGGCTACCGGGGAGGCCCCGAAGTTGCAAATGACCGGCAGGGCAGGGGGCTGGATGTAAACCGTGGCCAACTCGCCGGCGAGCTGGTCCTGCGCGCTTTGCATCAGCCGCGAGTGATAGGCCCCGGCAACGTTGAGCTTGATCGCGCGGCGGATGCCAAAGTCTTTGGCTTGGGCGATCGCGGCATCGATCCCGGACACCGTGCCGGAAAGCACGATCTGGCCGGGCGCGTTGAGATTGGCGACGTCCATATCCGCCGCGGCGGCGAGCGCGCGGACTTGCGATTCATCGCCGCCGATCAGCGCGGCCATCGCGCCCTCGGTGGCTTCGCATGCCGCTTCCATGAATTCGCCGCGGCGGGCGACGAGGTGCAGGCCGTCCTCGAATGAAAAACTCCCGGCCGCCGCGTGCGCGGTGAACTCACCAAGCGAAAGCCCGGCCGCGGCGACCGGAACGAGGTGCGGCAACCGCTCGCGAACCAAGGCAAGCGCGATCATTCCATGCAAATACAGGGCGGGCTGGCAGCGCGACGTTTTGGTCAGTTCCTCATCGGGACCGTCGAACATGATCTCCGAGAGCGGGAAACCGAGGGTTTTGTCGGCCAGCATGGCCATCGTGCGGGCAGTCGTGGAGCTTTCCACCCAATCCTTGCCCATGCCCACTTTCTGGGCGCCTTGTCCGGAGAATAATAATACAATTTGGCTCATGTCCGGCGAGGTTTAGGGAAATCCGACGAGCGAGGAAAGGGGAAATCCAGTCATCTCAACTTGTGGAAATCCGCAATCCGGTGGAGCCTGCGCCCGAAGATTTTTCCCCACGCCATGCCACGATCCTTCTCCCTGTTAGTCCCTGTGTTCGCGGCGCTGTTGCTCCTCCCGTCCTGCCAGACATTTCATTTCTACGGCCAGGCCATCGACGGGCAGTTCGAAATCCTCCGGAAAGGCCGGCCTAACACGCAAGTCATCGCCGACCCCGCGACCTCGCCCGGGTTGCGCAGCCAGCTCGTGGCCGTCGAGGAGATTCGACGCTTTGCCAGCGACCACCTCTCGCTGCCGGGCGACGAAAGCTACGGGAAATACGCCGATCTCGGGCGCAAGCACGTCGTCTGGGTCCTTTACGCCGCGCCGGAATTTTCTTTGAAACCGAAGACCTGGCACTACCCCGCCGTCGGCGAGATGGACTACCGCGGCTATTTTCGCGAGCAGGATTCCGTGGATCTCGCCGACCAGCTTCGGACCGACGGGCACGACGTGTTCGTCGGTGGCGTGGATGCCTACTCGACCCTTGGTTGGTTCCACGATCCGGTCCTCAACACCTTCGTGGACTATCCGGACATCGATCTGGCAGAAACGATTTTCCACGAGCTCACCCACCGGAAATATTTCCGCCATGGCGACACCGTCTTCAATGAATCGCTCGCCAATGTCGTGGCCGAGGAAGGCGTGAAGCGTTGGTTGAAACACGAGGGCCGCCTGGCCGACCTGCGGAAATACCAAGGCCGCCTGGTCAAGCGCCGTGAGTTCTATCAGGAAATCGACCGCTCCCGCCGGAAGCTCGAGGCCCTCTACGCGTCCGGCGAGTCCGAGCCGGTCATGCGCCGGGAAAAAGCCGCCATCCTCGCCAAGCTGCGCGATCAATTCCGCGAACTGCGCCGCCGCTGGGGCGGCCACGGCCTGGAATCCTGGCTCCACGAGGACATCAATAACGGCCACATCGTCTCGCTCAACCTCTACGCCGACAAGATGCCCGCCTTCGAAAAACTCCTGGCGGAATGCCGCGGCGACCTCGATCTCTTCTACAAGAAAGCCGCCAAACTCAAACTCCCCGACCCATGAACACACGAACCGAACGCGACTCGATGGGCGAAATGGAAGTCCCCGCCAATGCCCTCTACGGCGCATCCACCCAGCGCGCAGTGCTGAACTTCCCGATCTCCGGCACCCCGCTGCCGCCGCCGCTCATCCACGCCTACGGCCTGATCAAAAAAGCCGCTGCGGAGACCAATGGCGAGCTCGGCCTGCTAGACCCCGCGCTCGCCGCGGAAATCGCCGCAGCCGCCGGGGAAATCGCCGCCGGGAAACACGACCCGCAGTTCCCGGTCGATATCTATCAAACCGGCTCCGGCACTTCCACCAACACCAATGTCAACGAGGTGATCGCCAGCCTCTGCGAACACCCCGTCCATCCGAACGACCAAGTCAATCTCGGCCAGTCCTCGAACGACACGTTTCCCACCGCCATCCATCTGGCGGCGGCGTTGGAGATCCGCAATCAACTGATTCACTCGTTAGAGAGCCTGGCCGCCGCGCTGGAACACAAGTCGCGCGAGTTCGACGGAGTTCTAAAAATCGGCCGGACTCATCTGATGGACGCCACGCCGGTCAGGCTCGGCCAGGAGTTCGGCGGCTGGGCGCGGCAGGTGCGTCTATCCGTTATCCGCGCGTGGAAGGCGATGGACGCGTTGATCGAACTCCCGCTGGGCGGAACGGCCGTTGGTACCGGGCTCAACGCCCATCCCGAGTTCGCCGGCAGGACCATCGCCCGGCTCGCGGAAACGACCGGGATTCCGTTTCGCGAGGCGGAGAATCACTTCGAAGCGCAGGCGTCCAAGGACGGTTGTGTCGAGGCCCACGGCCAGCTCGCCACCATCGCCGTCTCCCTCCACAAGATCGCCTGCGACATCCGGCTGCTAGGCTCTGGTCCCCGTTGCGGGCTGGGGGAAATCCGCCTGCCCGCCACCCAGCCCGGCTCGTCGATCATGCCGGGACAGGTCAACCCGGTGTTGGCCGAGTCCGTCACCATGGTAGCCGCCCGCGTCGCGGGAAACCAAACGACACTCGCCTGGTGCGGTGCCGGCGGGTTTCTCGAACTCAACGTCTCGATGCCCCTCATCGCCGCCTGCCTGTTGGAGTCCATCAGGTTGTTAGGAAACGTGGCCGCCGCCTTCCGCGAGCGTTGCGTGGATGGCATCCAGGCGGACGAAGCGCGCTGCAACGAGCTCATCGAGCTCTCGCTCTCGATGGTCACCGCTCTCGCCCCGCGCATCGGCTACGACCGGGCGTCCGCCATCGCCAAGGAATCCGTCGCCAGCGGGAAAACCGTGCGGGAAATCTGTGAAAGCCGTTTGGATGCGCTGGGATTGACGGCGCAGGAGCTCCAAGAGTTGCTCGACCCCGCCAGAATGAGCGGTGATGCGGGATAAGGAGGGGCGGACTTCGGCCGACCCGGGTGGGCCGTAGCCCCACCCTCCTCATGGCAAATCGTTTCCTACGAGTCCTACGTCCGCCTCACCGCAGGCAACTAGGTCGGCATCACAGCGGTCCGCTCACCCGGTCGTTTTGTCGGCTGGCGCCGAACAAAGCCTCGCTAAATCCCAGCCGATCTGATAGGGAATGGACTGAACTGATTACATGATTCGGCAAAGATAGTTTGCATGGGCTCGCCAACACTGGTCATCTCCCAATGAAACCAACGGTATACATTTCCCTTTTTTTGATCCCGATCTTCGTCTTTCTCGCGTGGGCACTTAGATCTGGTGTGATTGTGGTGACTGAGGCGATCGACAAGAATGGGCGGATTCTCCTCGGTAGCGATGGGGAGCCAGTATTGGTTCGCTCTGCTTGGTTGACCTGGAAAGCTAACTGGCTCCCGAATGTTTTGTTGATTCTCGCGGTTGTCCTCTTGCTCTACTTGCTTCTTTATGTGGTTTTCGGATGCCGTGACAAACACCGTCCCGGTGGCGGTAGGCGTGGAACAGCATGAACTTTAACAGCCGAAGCCCAGACGAACCGACCGGCGATATCGGACCTTGAAGCGTGTTTCTTAGGCCGCTCTTGAGCGCCGAACCACGGCGCTTGCGATTTTTCCGGCGCGCTCTATGGTCCCGCCAACCAACCACCATCATGAGCGAAATCAAATCATCCCCGAAAATCACCGCCTACCTCAAAACCTTCTGCGGCTGGAGCGAAGGCATCCGCGCGATCATGCGGAAATACGAGCTGCCCTACGAGGAGAAGGACATCATCAAGAACCCGGCATTTCGTTGGGAAATGGAGCAGCGCAGCGGCCAATCGCTGTCGCCGTGCGTGGAAATCGACGGCCACATGTTGCCCGATATTTCCGGCGAGGAAGTCGAGAAATGGATGTTGGAAAACGGCTATTTCGAGGCAAACGACGCCGCCCCGGACGCGCCGATCAATTCTTCCTGCACCGATGAGCAGCACGCGGAAATGGCCATGGGGCGCACGCCGGTGCCGGGCAAAATCCGGTTTCTCGACTGAATTCGTGGCCGTTGCGGGCGAATAAATGTTTTCGCAGACAAAACTTTCCGCGGCAGGCATTGTTTTCCTTGAATGATGAATTCTCCCGCAAGCGCATGGAAACAGTGGCTGACCGAAAACGGTCCGCGGTTGCTGCTTTTCGCGCGGGGTTGGAGCAATTGCCGCCATGACGCGGAGGATCTGGTCCAAGAGGCCATCCTGCGGATGTGGCACCACCAGGCGGACAAGGGCAACGCGCCGCCGGATCTGCCGCTGGTTTTTTCGACCATCCGCTTCTGCGGGCTGAATCTCCACCGCAGCGAGTCGCGCCGCCGGAAGCGGGAGGAGTCGGTGATTTACCTCAATGATTTCCAGGATGTCTGGCTCGATCCGGTGCTCGAAGAGGACGAGGAAGCCGTGATTTTGCGGGAGGCGGTGCAGAACCTCAGCCAGAAATTGCGCGAGGTGGTGGTGATGAAATTCTGGGGCGGGCTGACATTTTTGCAGATTTCGGAAACACTCGCGATTTCGCCGAATACGGCCGCTTCGCGCTACCGCTACGCGTTGGAACAACTGGCGCACGAACTGCGTCGCGTGAAGGAGGACCGCCATGCAAGCGCCTGATCCCATCGAAACGATCATGGCCCGCTTGATGCCGCCGGCGTTGAGCGAGGAGTGCCAATTTGAGATCGAGACGCTGATCGACGATCTGGCAGGTCCGGAGAATGTCGTGGGAATTTCCTGGCTCACCCGCTGCGTGATCGGCGGAGGGATCGCGGCGGCGATCGGTGCGCTGTGTGCGGTGATTCCGATGATCAATGATGCGCCCCAGCCACAGTTGGCGGTGACTTCACCTTCGGGTTTCAGCCTCGTCAGCGAGTCCGACCGGATCGAATCAGTAACGGATGAGGGCTGGCAGGAAGGGGCGGATGGCTCGGCCATGCACGCCGTGCGCCTCAGGACCATCGGGGAAGACAATGTGCGGGACGAGGAGTCGGGGATGGTTGTCTTGATCACCGAACCACGCGAAGAGATTTTGCTGATGCCGATCAGCGCGTTTTAACATGAAATCGAGCCCCATCATCGCCCTCCTGATCGCGCAGACCTTGATGTCCGCCGGCGAGCCTGCGGAGCCAAGAACGCCGCAGCCGCGGTCGGTGCCGATGGCGAGCCACGCGCCCCGGGCCTGGCTCGGATTGCGGGTGGTGAAGCCGGACGAAACCATCACCGCTCACGTGCCCTCGTTGCCGCAGGGGATGGGATTTCTGGTGAAATCCATCGACGCGGGTGGCCCGGCCGAAGCTGCCGGACTGGCTGAACTCGATTTGCTCTGGAAAATTGGCGACCAAATGCTGGTGAACGAAGCCCAGCTCGCCAGTTTGCTGCGCCTTTCCAAGCCCGGCGATGAAGTCGTCATTTCCGGCTTCCGCGGTGGCAAGCCGCTGGAGGTGAAGCTGAAGCTCGGTGAAGCGCCCGCCCTGCAAAAACCGGTTTCCGGTGCGATGCTCGAGAATTTGCTGCTTCCCGGTGCCAGCGTCCTGCCGATGCGGGTGGTGAATGTAGCGGAGAAAAGCGCGAGTTTCTCAGCGGATGATGGCAAGGCCGTGGTCAGCCGCGACGGGGAGATTTTCAAATTGAAGATCACCGGACCGAAGGACGAGGTGATTTTCGAAGGGGACTTGTCCCAGGATGGCAAGCTCGACCAAGTGCCTGAGGAATGGCGGCGGAGGACCCAAGTGCTCTGTCGCACTCTTGACCAAGCACTTGACGGCAGTGGCATGACCCAGCGGCAACCCCGGCCCCGCGTCGTTCCGCCAGCCTCGCCGAAGCCGGAAAACTAGCCGTCTGGCAGATTTATCAAGGGAATGCCTTGCGTTTTTCAACTCGGCTTCCCATCTTCCGCCGCATGCATCCTGACGTGGCGAAGCTGGTTGAGGCCGGTCGCATCCCCAAACCGGTAGGCGAGCGCCTTTCACAATTGGCTCCCGGAAACTTTTGTATCCATAAATCGTTCGGTGCCGGCAAGGTGATCGACTGGGATCTCCCTGCCAAAAAAGTCACCATCGATTTCGAAAAATCGACCGGCCAGACGATGGAGTTGCAGTTTGCGTTCCAGAAAACCGAATGGATCGGTCACGACGATTTCCGGGCTAAAAAAATCGAGCAACTCGAGGAACTCCGCACCCTTTCCAAGAGTGACCCGATCGCCCTGGTGGTCCACCTCCTCGAAAGCCACGGCGGCAGCATGACCGGCGACGCGCTGGAAAAAGAACTCTCCGGTGCCGTCATCCCGGAGCCCACCTTCAAAAAATGGTGGGATGCCACCAAGAAATCCCTTCGCGAAAGCCGCCTCGCCGTGGTTCCGCAGAAGCGCACCGAGCCGATCGTGCTCCGGGTCGGCGACCGCAGCCCGGCGCAGGCGCTCGTTGCCGATTTCGAAGCCGCCCGCGACATCAAGGGCATGATCCGTGCGTTGGAGGCCATCGCCGCAGACATCGGGGCTTTCGAAAACGACACGGAAGCCCTGAAGCGCCTCCTCAATGACATCGACGAAGGCGCGAAGAAAGCCGCTCGTGTCCAACTCGGCCAGGCGCTCCAACTCGTCGCCGCGCGCGATGAAGTCATCGGCTCGTCCAAGGCGCTCGAACTCGATCCCACGGCAGTCCGTCTCTCCGACCTGTTGCTTTCCGCCGATCCCACCCGCTTGGCCGAGGAAGCCGGTGCACTCCCATCAGGCCGCCAGCGCGCGGTTTACGAAGCGTTCCCGAATGCCTTCGCCGATGACTGGGTGAGCAAGATCGTCCAGGTCTTCGACCGCGTCGGTGCCCGGGGCGTCACCGAAATCGCACGGATTCTGCTGGAGCGCAACGCGATGCCTTCGTTGGTCACCCACCTCCGCTCCGCGATCGCCCGCCGCGCCCTCGGGCCGGATGCGCTGATCTGGGTTTGCCGCGAGCGCAAGGGACCGGCGCAGGAAATTTTCAGCGCGGATGTCGGCGCCTCGGTTCTCAACCTGTTGGAAAACGACCATCTCTCGGACGGCCCGCGCAAAACCTCGCGCCTCCAGACGCTGCTGGGCGACGACAAGACGTTGCTGACTGATCTCGTCGCCATCATGGACATCAACGAGACCCGGAACTTCGCCCGCCGTCTGCTCGACTGCCCGGTCTTCGGCGATCTTGAGAAAAAGTCCCTGATGGCCCGCATCATCAAGTCCCGCCCCGAAACGGCGGAACTCGTCAGTGGCTCCAACCAGAAGCGACCTGAAGAGATTCTGCTGGTCTCATGGGAAAGCCTTGAGAAGAAAAAGGCCGAGCTCGACGACCTCATCCGCAACAAGATCCCGCAGAACCTCAACGACGTCAAAATCGCCCGGTCCTACGGCGACCTTCGCGAGAATTTCGAATACAAGTCCGCCAAGGATTTGGAGAAATACCTGGGCCACCGCCGCAACGCCCTGGACAAGGAAATCAACAACTCCCGCGGCACCGATTTCAAAGGCTCGGACGCCAGCAAGGTCAACATCGGCACCGTGGTTACCCTGACCGACGCGGCCGGCACCGAGTTCGTCATGACCGTGCTCGGCGCGTGGGATTCCATCCCGGAAACCAAGACAGTTTCCTATCTATCCGAAGTCGGCAAGGCCCTCGTCGGCCGCGAGCCGGGCGACACCGTCCAGATCCGCGACGAGGCCACCGAGCAGATGCAGACCCTGACGATCCGCTCGATCAGGCCGTTCAATCCCTGAGAATTTCAAAACCCAGCCCACCTAACCACAAAGAAACTGTTATGGACTATACCACCATTGTTGAAATCCGCGGCCGCGAAGTGATCGATTCCCGTGGCAACCCCACTGTCGAAGTTGATGTCCATCTCGAAGGTGGCGCCATCGGCCGTGCAGCCGTGCCATCCGGCGCCTCCACCGGCGAACACGAAGCTGTCGAACTCCGCGACGGCGACAAGGCCCGCTTCCTCGGCAAGGGTGTGCTCAAGGCCGTTGAAAACGTCAACGCCACTCTCGCTCCAGCCCTCCTCGGCTATTGCGCCACCGAACAAGCTTCCATCGACGCCCACATGCTCGCGCTGGACGGCACCTCGACCAAGAAGAACCTTGGTGCGAACGCCATCCTCGGTGTCTCGCTCGCCGTCGCCAAAGCCGCCGCCTCCCAGTTAGGGATCCCGCTTTACAAATACCTCGGTGGCCCTAACGCCAAGGTGCTTCCCGTCCCGATGATGAACGTCATCAACGGCGGCGCGCACTCGGATGCGCCGATCGACTTCCAGGAATTCATGATCGTGCCCATCGGCGCGCCGACTTTCCGCGAGTCGCTCCGCTATGGTGCGGAAGTCTTCCACTCGCTGAAAAAAGTCCTCCACGACCGCGGCCTCTCCACCGCCGTCGGTGACGAAGGCGGCTTCGCTCCCAAGCTCGACGGTGTCGAGGACGCGATGAAGGTCCTGTGCCAGGCCATCGAACAGGCCGGCTACAAGGTGGGTGAGGACATCTCCTTCGCCCTCGACGTCGCTTCCTCCGAGTTCTTCAAGGACGGGAAGTATGTCTTCAAGAAAGGCGACGGTTCCGTGCGTTCCGCCGCCGAACTCGTCGATTTCTACGTCGACCTCCAGAAGCGCTATCCGATCATCTCCATCGAAGACGGCTGCGCCGAAAACGACTGGGACGGATGGAAGATCCTCACCGACAAGATCGGCTCCACGACCCAGCTCGTCGGCGACGACCTGTTCGTCACCAACGTCGATTTCCTCTCCAAGGGCATCAAGCTCGGCGTCGCCAACTCGATCCTCGTCAAAGTGAACCAGATTGGTTCTCTAACCGAGACCTTCGACGCCGTCGAACTCGCCAAGGAAAACAGCTACACCGCCGTCCTAAGCCACCGCTCCGGTGAAACGGAAGACAGCACCATCGCCGACCTCGCCGTCGCCACCAACTGCGGCCAGATCAAGACCGGCTCGATGAGCCGTTCGGACCGGGTTGCGAAATACAACCAGCTCCTCCGCATCGAGGAAGAGCTTGGTGATGACGCCGTCTTCGGCATCAAGAAGCTGAAAGTGCTCAACAAGTGATTTAGGCGTTCCAGCCTGCAATCCTTCCCTGACGGCGGACCTAGCAACGGTCCGCCGTTTTGTGTTTCAGAACATCCGGACGGAAGACAGCCCGCCATCGGGCCGGAGAATCTGGCCGGTGAAGAACTTCGCCGTGTCGGATAGAAGGAAGGCCACCAGTTGCGCCACATCGTCGGGATCGCCGACCTGATGGAGTGGATGGCGCTTTGCAGATGCTTCTTGCTTCACTTCCGTGTCCAACAGTTTTCCCGCCAGCGGCGTGTTGGTTAGGGAGGGCGCGATGGCATTGATCCGGATCCGCGGCGCGAGCTCGGCTGCGAGCGAATACACCAGTCCTTCCACCGCTCCCTTGGCGGCCGCGATTGATGCATGAAACGGCATCCCTTGGGCCACGGCCACCGAGGAAAACATCACCACCGAGGCGGAAGCCGCGGCTTTCAAGGCTGGCAACGCGGCCTGCAGCGTGGACACCGCACCGAGGCAGTTGATCCGATAGTCGTTGAGGAAATCCTCCGCAGTGAGACGGTGAAACGGCTTCAGTGTGATGCTTCCGGGAAAATAGACGAACCCGTCCAACACTGGCGGCAACACCAGCGCTCCGGGATTGAAGGCGTCGAACGGTTGCACCGGTATGCCCAATTCCTCCAATGGTCCGGCGGTGCGGGCAGCGGCGATCAACGCAGTTCCTCGCGCTTGCAGGAGCTTCGCCGTTGCAAGGCCGATTCCCGAATTTCCGCCAATCAACAATATCGTCCGTGACATGGCCGAAGGTGAGCCGCGAATCCCTTTGGTCAAGGGGGCAACCGCACCCGGGGGATCTTGCCATTCCGGCTCAGATCCAACGACCATTCGGGAGCACCTTGTTTCAACCGATCAGGATGTCCCAATCGCCGCCAGCCTCGGCCACGCCGAAGAGCATCGCCGCCACCAGCGGTCCGGTCACCGATGTGGAAATTCCCAGTATCCCGGCCAGCCACAAGCTCAGAGTCGATAGCAACAGCGGGGTCGATGGCTTTTGCAAGTCGCCCAGCCGCTTGCGGATTCCGGCATAGGTTGGATCCTGTGACGCTACCACGGAATGGACCAACTCCTTTACCATGCCCCAATAAGTTGCCTCAGGGACGGCGTTCGCTTCCTCCCCGGTCACCGGTTTCCGAACTTTCTGCGAGGAAATAAGGTAGTCAGCGATCACCATCTCGCCGAACTCGTTCCAAGTCCGTCGTTTACGATTCACTTGCGCCAGCCCGGACACTTGGCGCAGCAGAAAGGCCGTATCGAGGCAAACCCGGGATGCAGTGGGAGAAGGAAGTTCAGACGAAGTCATGGCGTTAGATTTGCCCTGCCACCCACCCGGGCGAAGAAACATTGATCAACCAAATCGTCACCTCGGGCGCCTGAAATTTAGCCGATCACACGCTTGGACATTCCCATCCGGCTAGGTTAGCACAGCCAGCGTGAATGCATGGTATCCGGCGGTCGAGGTGGTGAGAATTTGTCTCAAGGCAGGCGTGGGCGAGTTCGTCGTCTGCGCCGGCGCGCGGAACGCATCTCTGCTAGAGGCGCTCGCCCGCGCCGAGGCGGCGGGGCTCGTCCGGATCTGGCAACATTTCGAGGAGCGCAGCGCCG
>JBGSOI010000010.1:0-8971 GCA_041739215.1 Akkermansiaceae bacterium | reverse complement strand
GCACGACCAAGACGCTGGTGCGCGAGCAGGACAACCTGCGCGAATTCCAAGGGCTGTCCTCGCAGATGTATGGCGTTTCAATCCAGAACGCGCTGCAGTCCGCGGTGTACATTCCCATCGTGCTCACGCTCGGCAGTCTTGCCGCAGGCATCGCCCTGTGGCGTGGTGGCGCGGGAGTGATCGATGGCAGCCTCACGCTCGGTACCCTGGTGGCGTTCATTTTCTACGCCGGCCAGTTCTTCAATCCGATCAACCAGATCGCGCAGGTGCTCGTGCAGATGCAGGGTGCCCAAGCGGCGGGCGAGCGCGTGCTCAGCCTGCTTGCCACCGTGCCCGGCATCAGCGACAACGAGGAAGTTAGAAAACGTCTCGAAAGCCGGGACCATGCCGCTGGACTGGCTCCCGATGGCTTTCCAGATGGCATCGAAAGCCTGGAGTTCCGCCACGTTGATTTCGCCTACTCGGATGGCGAGTCCGTGCTGAAGGATTTCAATCTAACTGTAAAATCCGGCCAGACCATCGCGCTCGTCGGAGCCAGCGGCGGCGGCAAGAGCACCATCGTCAACCTCGCCGCACGTTTTTACGAACCGACCGGCGGGCAGATCCTCGTCAACGATCACGACCTCCGCGACCGCGGGCTGGCATGGTATCAATCGAACCTTGGCATCGTGTTGCAAGGGCCGCATCTGTTCAGTGGATCGGTTAGGGAGAACATCCGCTACGGCAGGCTCGACGCGACCGACGGAGAAATCGAAGCCGCCGCCCGCAGCGTGAATGCGGACGGTTTCATCCGCGCGTTGGAGAACGGCTATGACACCGATGTCGGCGAGGGCGGCAACCGCCTGTCCACCGGTCAGAAGCAGCTCGTTTCCTTCGCCCGCGCGCTGTTGGCGAATCCGCGGATCTTCATCATGGACGAGGCGACCTCATCCATCGACACCGAGACCGAGCAACTGATCCAGCAAGGCTTGAAAGCGATCTTCCACGGCCGCATCAGCTTCGTCATCGCGCACCGGCTTTCCACCATCCGCACGGCTGATAGAATTTTGGTGATCGAAAAAGGCAGGATCATCGAGAGCGGAACGCACGGGGAACTGCTCGCGGCGAGAGGCCACTATCACGCGCTTTACACGCATCAGTTCCAGCAGGAGCGGGAGGCGGGTTTGTTTGAGGCGGTGGGTCAATTGGAGCGCGAAATTCATTTCGCCTGAACCCACCACCTAGCAGATGATTCGCGCGAAATAAATTTCGCGCTCCAACACCCCGACCCACCTCTCCAACAACCGATGCCGTCCCGGCCCTTCCACCTCCAGCCGCAGATCCGGCAGAAGATACGCGGTGGCCATCAGGGTCTCACCCCTCGCCTCGTGCAGCACCAGTGACTCCACCTGATCGCCACCCACCGCGTGCCGCAGGGTTGCGCGCTCAACCATGATCACGCTGCTCCCAGGCTGGTCCATGTTCGGGAACACGCCGGATGGAAAATCGTCTGCCGACACTGACTCGATTTCGCGCAGTGTCCTCAGCCGCTCCTGCAGCTCTAGCAGGCCAGGCGCTGCCTCTCCGTCAGAAGCGTGGTGAATAACTACCGGCAGCGTGTTCATGGTGAAACCCGCAGTCCCCGGCTGCGGCGCGCCGGCACGCAGTTGCTCGACAAGCACGGCGGAGGTTCCCGATGCCTCCGCCAGAGCTTGGCCCCATGCCCATGTTAGAATGGTTGCGGTGGTGACCTCGTGCGTCGCCGCCAGCGAATCCAAGCCCAGCGCGAAATCTCGTCCCGGATATGTAGCCGCAGGCCCGTCCGGCTCCGCGGGAGTCGTCACCGGCACGGGTTCCGGAATCACGGTCATTTCGCGGAACATGCGGTCCGCCACGGCCACCATCGCCGGGGATGGCCCGCGCCATTGGGAAATCGCGAGATCCTCCGCGTCCCCGCCATCCAGCCGCGCCATAAAGCCCCGCAGCACTCTCGCGATCGACCGCCCGTCCAGCAGCGCGTGATGGAAGGTCCAGATGAAGCGCCGCGCCGCATGCCAATACACCGCCCGCCACGGCACCTCATGCGGCGCGAGCAAGGCGCGGCGTCTATCAGACTCCAGCCAGGATTCCCATGACGGCGGAACGGGCTGCGTCTCATCGAGGAATTCCATGGGCTCGACGGACTCCAATCCCGTGGGCTGGCCATTCGTCGTCAGAAAGGCGGTCCGCAGTGCTGCGGTCCGCGCGACAGTGGCCGCCCACGCCGCGGCAACGCGCTCGCCGGTTAGACCGGGGACGAGGACGAGTTCCACCTGTTCCACATGATGACCGGCCCCGTCGTCGGCGAGCGAATCCCACAGCATCAGCCGTTGCAGGGGTGCCAGGCCGGGCACGGGATCGGGTTCGGCGGTCATGGGGATTCAGGTTGCGCGGCAACATGGACAGGGCGGCTCCGGTTCGCCAGCCAAACCCGGCGTCAATTCCGGACTCGACCCTATGCCTTCCGCTGTGTATATGATAGCATCGTGAATGAATTCCTCACTCGCCATCGTGGCACCCCTCCGGGATTGAACGGGGAACCCTGGTCCCGGCCGGAGGCCCGCATTGTCCTTACCTATCTCATCCTGGCCAGCGCGTGGATCGTGGGTTCGGACCTGCTGATGACCACGTCAGTTTTTGACAAGGATGAGATCACGGTCATTCAAACGCTCAAGGGGCTGAATTTCATCATCACCACCGCCATCCTGCTGTTTTTCGTGCTGCGGCGGGCTTACGACGGCTGGCGGGTGGCGGAGGAGAACAGGCGGGTGGTCATCGAACAAGCCCGCGAGAAGTTCCGGACTCTCTGCTCCCATGTGCAGGACCTGAGAGAGGAGGACCGCATCCGGATCGCGCGGGAAATCCACGACGAACTCGGACAACTGCTCACCGGGATCAAGATGGAAGTAAGAATGCTCGAGAACCGCCTCGCGGATCGCGAGGACCGGACTTTGAACTTCGCCATCGACAAGCTCGTGGAAGTCTCCGAATTGGTGGATGAAACGACCGCCGCCGTGCAGAACATCGCCTCGGGCCTGCGGCCCAGCGCCTTGGACAACCAGGGACTCGGCACCGCCCTGATCGACGAGGCGGGAGAGTTTTTCCAACGTTGCGGCATTCCCTGCGCGATCGTGGTGAAAAATCTGCCGGACAATCTCCAGCCGGCATTGACCACCGCCGTGTTCCGGATTTTCCAGGAGGCCCTCGTCAACATTGCCCGCCACGCCGAAGCCCGGCGGGTCGATTGCAAACTCTCGGTCCGGGGCAGCGTCCTGATATTGGAAATCAGTGATGACGGCAAGGGCATGGACCCGTCATCCATCGGGGATCCGAAATCGCTCGGCCTGATGGGCATGGTCGAGCGGGCGGAAAGCATGGGCGGCCACGTGGTTTTCCTCCCGAATCCGGGGAAGGGGACCTATGTCATTCTAACAATGCCATTGCTGATCACCCAATGCGAAACCATCCTTCCCGAATGAGAGTGCTCCTCATCGATGATCACGCCCTCGTCCGGCGCGGCATGATTTCCCTGCTCCAGGAACATTTCAAGAGCGTGGAAATCGGCGAGGCCGGTGATGCGATATCCGGTATGGCGGCGGTGAACCAAGGCCCGTGGGACCTCGTCGTGGTGGACATCAGCATGCCCGGCCGCAACGGGCTCGAGTTGATTCAGGACATCAAGCGCGAAGATCCTTCTCTGCCCGTCCTCGTCATCAGCACCCATCCGGAAAAGGACTACGCCCTGCGGGCCTTGAAATCCGGCGCCGCCGGTTACGTCACCAAACAAAGCGCGGCCGACGTGCTGGTCACCGCCGTCACGCGGGTTCTCGGTGGCGGCCGCTACGTCAGCCAGGCCTTCGCAGAACACCTTGCCGGGACCGTCGCCGGGGTCTCCAGCGGTCCCTCCCACGAAAACCTTTCGAACCGTGAACTGTTGGTGCTCAAGCTGATTGCGTCGGGAAAGTCGATCAAGGAAATCAGCGCCGACCTGGCTTTGAGTGCCAAGACCGTGGCCACCTACCGCAGCCGCATCGCCGAGAAAATGAACTTGTCCTCCAACGTCGATCTCACCCGCTATGCGATGCAACACGGCCTCGTGGATTGACCCGAAACGAACTTCCTCCACGATATTTGTAGGGAATATTACCTACAAGACGCCCGATTTATTCCTGACAGAAAAAAAAGTCATAAACTCTCTGGTGATTCCCGACATCCAAGCGATGATATTCGCCCGGACGCGCCAGCAGACAGTCCTATCAGATTTGCCCGAGTGCCGCAAGTGGGGGTTGTGGTCGGGTGATAAATGGAACGCCGTCTTTCCGGGGGGGAGGGCGGCGTTCTCATTTTTCGTTGGTATGTCGATTCGGCGCGCACTCCGGAGTGCGGCACGCCCTGCTGCCGCCTGCGGGGGGGGGGGGTGGAAGCTCTGCCCCATGCGGAGCGGAGCTCTTCATCTGCTCCACCACACGAAGAGTTCCGCACCCCATCCTGCAGAGCTGACGCTGCCCAATCTCGGGAATCAACAGGTCGGACGGCATCGGCAAGCAATCGTTTTCCTGTCCGATTCCGCGGCCGGCGGCTACTGTTGGGTAGTGAACGCTCTTTCCGATCCGCAACTGCTGCGTGCCTACGCCGAAAGCCGCTCCGAAGCCGCCTTCGCCGAGCTGGTCCGACGGCACATCGATTTCGTCCATTCCGCGGCGGTCCGGATGGTGAATGACCCGCATCTTGCGAAGGACGTGTCGCAGGCTGTGTTCGTCGCACTGGCGAAGGATGCCGCGAAACTCACGAATCACCCGGTGCTGTCCGGCTGGCTTCATCGAACTGCTAGAAACATCGCCGCCCAAACCGTCCGCACCGACGTGCGACGCCGCAACCGCGAACAGCAAGCCGCTGCCATGAACGAACATCCCGAAACTGACGCCGAGTGGAAAGAAATCGCCCCGCACCTCGATGCCGCGCTCGGCGATTTGAGCGAGCCTGACCGCGATGCCGTGCTGCTCCGCTATTTCGAAAACAAACCCGCGCAGGAAATGGCGGCGGTCCTCGGTATCAGTGCCGAAGCCGCGCAAAAGCGCGTCAGCCGGGCTGTGGACAAGCTGCGGGAAAACTTCGCCAAACGGGGTGTGACCGCAGGTGCCGCGGGTCTAGCAGGCGTTATTTCGGCCAACGCAGTGCAAGCCGCACCTGCGGGTTTGACGTCTGCTGTTTCCTCCTCCGTTTTCGCAGGGGCATCCTCTACTCTCGGCAAGGGTATGGTCATGAGTGCGCAGCGCAAGTTGGCCATCGGCATTGCAACGGCAGCCGCGATCGTGGCGGCGGTCGATCAATCCAACCGTGTCGCGGAGTTGCGGAAAACAAATGAAGCCCTGCAACGCGGGATCATTCAGCAGACGGCTCGGATGATTCGTCCTCGGGCAACGCTTTCGGCGGCGCAACCCGGCGACGCCAGAGCCACGAGTAAGGGTGGCAGCGAGGCTGGTAAACAGATTCAGGTGATGGCTTCCGTAGACGGTCCCATCCATCATTCGGAGTTTTCCCTCATCGCTCCTTCGGGGAGGGGCATTACGACAGGAGCGGCCGAGACAGCCGGACTCGACGCGGCGCAAAGGAAGGCGGTGGATAAGATCTTGAGGACAATTTGGAAACAAATGGAGAATGACTTTGCCTCGCGGGCCATTCAGAATCCGGCGGAATCGGATCCTCAAAATGAAGTCTCGGCATTCACCGTGCCGGCCCGTCGTGACGGGGGAAGCGGGGTCATCCGGCAGCTTGAAACGGCGCTGGATACTGAGGTCGGCGAAGCCAAACGGAAAACCCTGATGAAGGGGCTGACTTCTCGCGACTTTTTCGGTGGATTCGGAGCGCTCGATGTCGGGCTGAAATTCACCAAGGGAGTTTCTAAATGTGAATGGATCGATCCGAAGTCCGGGGAGTGGAAAGGGACGGTGGAATCGGATGCCGATGGTTTTAAAGCCCTGTTTGGGGATTCCTTCGAGGTTCCCAAGCCCACCGGCTACCCGACTTATTATCGCTGATCCAAACAAGGGGGACCCCATGAGTAAAATTTCCAAAATACTAGCAGTCATCGCGATTGGCATACCGCTGGCGGTGGCGGTTATTCAGGCTGACCAGGCTTCCAAGTTGCAGACCGAGAACAAACGTCTGCAACAAGCGGCCTCCCGGCAAAGCCAACGCAAGACAACCTCGCGTGGCGAAATTCCGGCAAGAACTTCGGACTCCGAGCGCGGCAGCACCGAAGAATCGGAAGGACAGCGACTCGCTCGTCTCGAAGCTGCCGCCGACGAATCCATCAGGCAACAGAAGGAAGCGGCGAGATTGGATGGCTCGAATCAGGTGGTTTCCTACTCGTTGATCGAAGCAGGCGGAATAGGACTGTCAGCGGGAGCTGCAAAGGCGGCTGGTTTGAGCAAGGCGCAACAGGAAGCGGTGGCTGGAATTCTTCGGAAAACGTGGACGGACGTTTCCGATGATTTCGCGCGGCGTGCGACTCTCGTGGACGAGGAGTCGGATGAGAGTGTGGGACACTTGGTTTACCAGATACCCGCCCGGAGGGACCGGGGGAAGGAATTCAAGGACCGGCTCCAGGTTGAACTCGACGGGGAGGTAGGTGAAGCCAAACGGAAGATTCTCATGAAGGGCGTCCAAAGTGACGATTTCATGGGAGGATTCGGACGGTTGGACGTGCGTCTTGAGTTTCTGGTTGGCGAAGAACTCTTCAAATTTGCCTATCTCAATCCATTGAATGGAGAGCCAAGCTGTTTTGGTGGTGGTGTTTTTAATGAGTTCAAAGAGAAGTTTGGTCAGTCCTTTGAGCTACCACCATCCTCGAAGGAGGATCCGAAAAGAAGGTGGTGATCCGGTTTCGCCAACAACTGGGAGAGCTTTGTAAAATGTTCTCGCGACGTTAAGTGCTCGCCAACCTTAAAGCTGTGAGTAGGCAGATACTCCATAAAACGTTACCCCGCCGCGACGAGGTCATATCCCCGCCAGTCTCCGATGGTGATGTTGGCGAACTCGCCGACGGGCATGGATTCATCCACCATCACGGAGTCGGCATCTTCCGGTGCGCCCCGTTCGGAGCGGAACATCACGCATTGCTGATCTCCGGGATATTGTGGCAGTTCCAATCTCCTTCACCGAGGAAATCCGTGAGAATCTCGCCGGGATGAACTCCAAAGTGATCGGAAGCGGCGGAGAATCCGGCATCCTCGTGAGTTACAGAACTCACAAATCCGGCCATGCTCTCTGGGGTCGAGTAGGAGCTGAGGGCGTTGAAAATGAAGCGCGCCAGGTGATAGCTTAGATGCTGTCCCTCATCCGGGAAACTGAATGACTCGCCGGTCCAGAAACTTTGGATGAGATCCGGAGTCCAATAGGCCTGATGTTCACGCACCATCTCACGATCGAGGAAATAGGGATTTCCTCCGACGATCAGGTGCTCGACTTCACCGGTGATCGCTTCATTGAGCCATAGCGGAAGTTCGAAGCCCGATAGCAGGGAATGACAAAGCTCGTGGCACATGACCGCCCGATAACTATCAAGATTCTCCGAAGGGAGAATGAAATGCCCGTATCCCTGATGGAGAAACACCCCGCCTGCGAGTCCCTGTTCCCTGTCGTCAGGACAAAAGACCGACAGATATTCATAGAACTCCTGTTCGTTCCCGAAGACGATCACCGCGCATTTTCCGTAGAGCTCCGAAGCGTTGATGAAAGGGAGCGAGCGAAGAATCTCAGCATGGCAGTATTCAAGAAATTCCAGCACCTCCTTCACCCGTGATGGCACCGCCTGGGTGACGATGATGAAATTCTCCGATGCATAGAGCCGGTATTCGGTTCCGAGGGCATCCGCAAAAAGGCCGAGCCATTGGGCGGCCACGCCGTTCCAAGTCTCGTTGAGGAATGCCTGGTCGTCACGGATCTCGACTTCGTCCGCTATCCATTCCCAATCCGGACAAGGAAAGCGTCCGGGCTGCGACCAGAAGCATTCGGGCGGCAAACTGTCAGGCTCCACCGCTTCCATCCTCGTTAGGAGTCACCTCGCCGCGACGAGGTCGTAGCCGCGCCAGTCGCCGATGGTGATGTCGGCGAACTCGCCGACGGGGATGGCTTCATCCACCATCACGGAGCCGTCGATCTCCGGGGCGTCCCACTGGGTGCGGGCGACGCCGGGTTGCTCGACTAACACGCGCACGGCCTTGCCGACTTGCGCCTGGTTGGTCTCGCCGGCGACTTTTTGGAGCTCGGCCATGGCGCGGGACCAACGGCTTTTGCGGGTGGCATGGTGGAGGTGGCCGTCCATTTTCTCGGCGCGGGTGCCTTCTTCCTTGGAGTATTGGAAAACCCCGGCGCGCTCGAAACGGAACTCGCGGATGAATTCGAGCAGCTCGTTGAAATCCTCTTCCGTCTCACCCGGGAAACCTACGATGAACGTCGTACGAATGCCGAGGCCCGGGATGCCGGCGCGCATGCGGCGGAGCAGGTCGCGGATGTAGTCGCCGCTGGTCACACGCTTCATGGCGGTGAGCATGCGATCGGAAATGTGCTGGAGCGGGATGTCCACGTATTTTGCGACCTTGTCGCACTCGGCGATGGTTAGAATGAGTTCGTCCGACCAATGCGCGGGGTGGGTGTAGAGCAGGCGGACCCAGAAATCACCTTCGATCTTGTTGATCTCACGGAGCAGGGTGGAGAGCGATTCGCCGCGGGTGGAATCGACGGGCGAGCTGGGCGTCGGGCGTTTTCCCTCCCATTGGTCCATGCCGAAATAGGTGGTGTCCTGGGAGATGAGGTTGATTTCCCTCACGCCGGATGCGACGAGTGCCCGGACTTCTCTAACGACGGAATCCTGCGTGCGCGAGCGGTGTTTGCCACGGATGGTGGGGATGATGCAGAAGGTGCAGGTGTGGTTGCAGCCCTCGGCGATTTT
>JBGSOI010000043.1:0-17624 GCA_041739215.1 Akkermansiaceae bacterium | reverse complement strand
CGTTCTGGGTGAAGTGGACGAGATAGACGGGCGAGCGGCCTTGTTCGTTGAGCTCGGCGACTTTTTCCTGGAGCTGGGTGGTGGAGTATTCGAATTCGAGCGGGACCGGGCGCTGGTCGGACTGGACGAGGGTGGTGGGCGCACCTGTTAGTTCGGTGAGTTGCTTGGAGAAAAATGAGGAGTCGCCGAGGGTGGCGGACATCAGGAGGAAGCGGGCGCGGGGCAGGGTGAGCAGTGGGATTTGCCAGGCGGCGCCGCGCGAGTGGTCGGAGTAGTAGTGGAACTCGTCCATGATAACGTCGTCCACCGGTGCGCTCGCTCCATCGCGGAGGGCGATGTTGGCGAGGATCTCGGCGGTGCAGCAGATAACCGGCGCGTTGTAGTTCACAGTGGCATCTCCGGTGATCATGCCGACGTTTTCCGGGCCGAGGACGTGGCAGAGGGACAAGAATTTTTCGTTGGCGAGAGCCTTGATCGGGACGGTGTAGTAGGAGCGGCGGCCCTGGCAGAGGGATTTGAACTGGAGGGCGAGGGCGACGAGCGATTTCCCGGAACCGGTGGGGGTGTTGAGGATGACGTTGTTGCCGGCGAAGAGTTCGAGAATGGCTTCCTCCTGGTGGTCGTACGGCTCGGTGTCCGTGGCGGTGAGGTAGTCGAGGACGGCGTTGAGGATGTCGTCCGGGGTGGGGCTTTCGGGGAGGTTCTTGCGGCTGAGCGGGGCGGACATCTGGCGAACATTGAACATCGAACGTGAAACATTGAACATCGAAATAAGAGATGCCGCCCCCTCTTCACTGCAACGTTCGATGTTGGGCGTTCGATGTTCGATGTTCATCGAGAGTTTACCGCAAAGGCGCAAAGGGCGCGGAGGGGCGCAAAGTTTTTGGTGAAGCCTAATTACCTCCGGAGATCCCGGAGGCAGGGTGACTTGGCCAATGGCTTGCGGACTTCGTTCGATCTGAGGATCATGAACCTCATGGATAACCTTGGAAAATCGAACACAGCTAACAAATCCATCATTCGAACTCGACGAGCACCGGGAAATGATCGGACGGCAGGCGAGCCTGATAGGCGCGGAATTTCACCTCGCCCGGGAAATTGCCCGACTGCGTCTCCGCGGCGTCCGCGACCGGGGTGCGGTAGGTGTCGGTGAGAATGCCGTAGCGGACGGGCTTGAACTGGCGGGTGTGGAAGACGTGGTCGATGCGGCTGTCGGTTTTAGAGTCCGGCTTGAAGGCGTTGGCGGTGCCGTTGAGGGCGTAGCGATCCGCTGCGGTTTCGAAGGCGTCGGCGAGCACGCCGGAATCATGGAGCACCTTGTAGCTCTTGCTGTTCTGGTCGACGTTGAAGTCTCCGGTTAGAATGACCGGCTCGTCGGGGGCGAGTTCCTTGATCTTGGCGACGATGAGTTTAGCGCTTTCCAGCCGCGCCTGGGTTCCGCGGTGGTCGAAGTGGGTGTTGAACACAAACAGGTTCCCCGTGCCATCGATCTTCCGCAACTTGGCCCAGGTGCAGATCCGCGGCAGGTCCGCGTCCCATCCCCGGCCGGGTTGGTCCGGGGTTTGCGAGAGCCAGAAGGTCCCGGAATCGACCAACCCGAACTTGTCCTTGCGGAAAAAGATCGCCGCGTGTTCGCCCGCTTCCTTGCCGTCGTCGCGCCCGCAGCCGGTGAATGAATAGTCCGGCAGCAGCTTCTGGAGATCGAGCACCTGGTGATGGAATGCCTCCTGCGTCCCAAGCAGATCGAACTCGTGAAAGCGGATCAGCCCGGCGATGATCGGCAGCCGTTGCGGCCAGGAGTTGCCCTTTTCCACGTCGCCCTTGTTATCGTAGCGGATGTTATAACTGCCCGCGACGAGGGCATTTGCCTGGTGACAAGTGAGCATGGCCAGCGTGGCCGCGAGGGTGATTCCGGTAATGAGGCGCATGGCCGCAAAGCCTCGGCAGGATCCGCGCCATGTAAAGCGGGCAATCGGGAAATCCCCGCGTCATTCCGACCGGACCGGCGGAAATCACGGCTTGGACATATCGCGAAAATCGTGGGATGCTCGTGCTTTCTTGCCCATACCCGAACTCCATGAATTCCGTATTTCTCGAAATCACCTTCATCCTCATCCTGCTCGTCGCCAACGGGGTTTTCGCCATGACGGAGATCGCCATCGTCTCATCCCGCAAAGGCTTGTTGCAGGGCATGGCGGACAAGGGCAGCGCCGGCGCCGCGAGGGCGCTCCGCTTGTCCGAGTCACCTAACCGGTTTCTATCCACGGTCCAGATAGGCATCACCTTGGTCGGCATCGTCGCCGGAGCCCTGGGCAGCGGCTCGGTGGCGGAGCGGCTCGCGGAAATCATCGCGCCACTGCCGTTCATCGGCGAACATGCCAAGTCGTTTTCCCTGGTCATCGTCATCAGCCTTCTGACGTATCTTTCGCTCGTCGTCGGCGAGCTGGTGCCCAAGCGGCTGGCGATGAAATTCCCGGAAGCCATCGCCAGCGCGATGGCCGCGCCGATGGCCGCGATCTCCACCATGGCCTCCCCGGCGGTCAGCCTGCTGTCGTGGTCCACCGGCGGTATTCTCAAGCTCTTCGGCGTTCGTGAGAGCGATGAGGATCTCATGTCGCGCGAGGAACTAACCGTCCTGGTCCGCCAGGGAATGGTCACCGGCTCGATCAACCGGGTGGAGTCGAGGATGATGGAAGGCGTGATCGGCTTCGAAAAACTCGTCACCTACGATCTCATGATCCCACGAACGAGGATCGTGTGGATCGAGCGGCACGCCCGGCACGAGGACGTTTGGCCGCAAGTCATGGCGAGCACGCAGGGCGTGTTCCCCATCTACGAGGAGCGGCGCGACAATTTGATAGGCGTCGTCACCACCAAGGACATCTACGGCCAGCTCGCCGCCGGAAAACCCGTCGACTTCGGGGACATCATGCAACCGCCGCTGCTCGTTCCCGAAATGCAGAAGGCGAGCGTGCTGTTGGAAACCTTCCGCATCAGCGGCCAGCGCGCCGCTTTCGTCCTCGATGAGTTCGGCAGCGTGATGGGCATGGTGACTCTCATCGACCTGATGGAAGCGATCATCGGCGACGTCCCGTCCCGTGAGGAGCAACTCGCGAAGCCCATCCAGCAACGCACCGACGGCAGTTGGTTGATCGACGGCCATTACGAAATCGAGAAGCTGCCCGCACATCTCGAAGCGTTCGAACTTCCCGCAGGCGGTGGCGACGAGTACCAGACTCTATCAGGGTGGTTCATGAAGGAACTCGGCCGCATGCCCGCGGAAATGGATCGGATTTCCTCGGGCGAGTGGACCTTCGAGGTGATCGACATGGATCGCACCCGGGTGGACAAGGTGCTGGCCTCGCGCAACCCGGGTGGCGGGAAGACGGGACTTCCGAAGGGCTAAGGAAAAGCTCTGGAATCTCCGGCGACCGTGCTTGAATCGGCGCGTGAAGGATCCGCCGACTTCCCCGCCACCCGCGCCGCACCCGGCATTCCGCTGGTTCGGTCCGGGGATCATCATGGCGACGAGCGGAATCGGCGCGAGCGACATCATCACCGCCACCGTCGGTGGCGCGACCCACGGACTCACGCTGCTGTGGGCGCTGGTGTTAGGTGCATTTTTCAAATTCGTCCTCAGCGAAGGGCTCGCCCGCTGGCAACTCGCGACCGGCAGTACAGCGCTCGAAGGCTGGGCGCGGCATCTCCCGCGCTGGGTGATGGTGCTGTTCGCGTGCTATCTGGTGCTGTGGGCGGTGGCTGTTAGCGGTGCGCTGGTCAGCGGCTGCGGCCTGGCGATCGAGAACATCAGCGGCGGCGCGGTGTCGCGCAAGTGGGGCGGATTCGCCCAGGCTGCCGCTGCATTCGTACTGATCGGGTCGGCACGCGCGGGCCTGTTCACCCGGGTGATGAAGCCGCTGGTGGTCGTGATGTTCGTGAGCATCGTGGCCTGCGCCGCGCTCACCTTCCGGGAACCGCTGACCATGCTGCACGGACTGCTCGTCCCGGAAATTCCGCGCGGTGGCGGCACTTACGTGCTTTCGCTCATCGGCGGCATCGGTGGTTCACTCACGCTCCTGAGTTACAACTATCTGCTGCGTGACGAGGGAAAAATCGACCCCCGCAACCTCCGCGCGGTGCGCCTCGACCTCGCCACGGCCTACCTTTTCACCGCCATCTTCGGGGTCTCGGTGATGCTCATTTCCAACCGCGTCTTCCACGCCGCCGGAATCGCCATCACCGATCGCGAAGCAGTCTCGCGCATGGCCGGCGCGCTTGCCGCTCTAACAGGACGAACCGGATTCCATATCTACTCGATCGGCTTCTGGGCGGCGGTGCTCGCGTCACTCGTCGGCGTCTGGCAGACAATCCCGAGCGTTTTCGCCGACTGTTACTGCCTGTTGCGCCGGGTGGCCGAGGATCAACGCAGGGCGAAAATCCTTCCCGGATCAGTGCCCTATCGCGCGGCGTTGTTGTTCATGGCGCTCGCTTCCGTGCCCTTCGCATTTCTCGGCAGTCCGTTGGTGATCGTCATCGCGTTCACCGTCCTCGGCAGCCTGTTCATCCCGTTCCTCGCCGCCACGCTGCTCTATCTGAACAACCGCATCGCCTTCCCCGCGCCGCTGCGTTCCAACCGGCTTGCGACCAACATCGTCCTCAGTCTGATCGTCGTCCTGTTCGGAATTGTGGGTGCTATGGAAATCGCGGAATTGCTGGGGAGATAGGCATTCAATCGGCGCGCTGTTTTCCTAACAAACGCAGGGAATTCAAAATCACCAGCAACGTCGCGCCGGTATCGGCGAGGATGGCGAGCCAGAGTCCGGCGATGCCCATGAAGGCGAGGATGAGCACGACCGCCTTGATGCCTAGCGCGAAAAAGACGTTGAAGCGGATGATCGAAAGCGTGCGGCGGCCGGTGACGATGGCATCCGCGACTTTCGTCAGGTCGTCCTTCATCAACGCGATGTCCGCCGTCTCGATGGCGGTGTCACTGCCGATGGCTCCCATCGCGAAGCCGACATTGGCGACCGCAAGAGCGGGAGCATCGTTCACGCCGTCGCCGATCATGCCAACGTGCTGATAGCGGCTGACCAGCTGGCGGACGTGTTCGACTTTCTGCTCGGGCATGAGGTCGCCGACGGCTTCGTCGATGCCAGCCTGTTTTGCGATGGCGGAGGCAGTGCGCTGGTTGTCGCCGCTGAGCATGATGATCTTTTCAATCCCCGCGGCATGGATCGTCCGTAGAGCTACGGCGACTTCCGGCCGCAGGGTGTCGGCGATGGCGATAATGCCGAGGATTTCCCCGGCGCATCCATCGTGCGGCGCGTGGCCGAGGACCGCGAGGGATTGGCCATTCTCTTCGATGGCGGCGAGCACGGCTTCGATTTCCGGACCGCAGAGGCCGGTGTCATGGGTCATGGAATGATTGCCGACGAAATGCGGATGGCCTTCGATGGTGGCACGCGCGCCGCGACCTGTCACCGAGGTGTATTCCGTGACAGACGGGATTGTTAGATTCCTCGCGCGTGCGGCTTCGGTGATGGCCAAGGCGAGCGGGTGCTCCGAGTGGGAATTGATGGCGGCGGCGCGGGCGAGGATCTCGTCCTCGGCTAGACCGGAGCGGGAAATGATCGCGACAACTTGTGGCTTGCCGCTGGTGATGGTGCCGGTCTTGTCCACGGCGAGGGCGCGGAGTTTTCCCACAGATTCCAAATGGACCCCGCCTTTCACCAGCACACCGCGCCGGGCGAGCGAAGTGAGGCCGGAAACGATGCTAACAGGCGTGGCGATGACCAGAGCGCATGGACAGGAGATGACGAGAAGGACGAGCGCTCGATAGATCCAGAACGTCCACGGCTGCCCGGAAAGCAGCGGAGGGACGAGGGCGACCAGAATCGCGATCGCGAAAACGGCTGGCGTGTAAATGGCGGCGAAGCGATCGACAAAGCGTTGGGTTGGCGGCTTTTTCTCCTCCGCCTCGCCGACGAGCTGGATGATGCGGGCGAGGGTGGATTCCGATGCCGGTTTCGTCACCCGGACAGTTAGAGAACCCTCGCCATTGACGGTGCCCGCATAAACGGGATCACCCGCGGCTTTGTCCACCGGGATGGATTCACCGGTGATCGCTGACTGGTCCACGCTGGATCCGCCGGAGATCACCCCGCCGTCGAGCGGAATCCGGCTGCCGCTTTTTACCAGGATTTCGGTTCCCACCGCTATTTCCGCCACCGGGACCTCGCGTCCGCTGCCGTCGGCATTTCTAACAGTCGCGGTAGGTGGCGAGAGCTTGAGCAGGGAATCGACCGCCTTGCGCGCGCGACCGGACGCCCAGGACTCCAGCAGTTCGGATAGAGAGAACAGGAAAACCACGCTGGCGGCTTCCGCTCCTTCGCCGATGAGCCATGCGCCGGTGACGGCGACCGCCATGAGCACGTTGATGTCGAGCCGGAGTTTTTTCAACGCCCCCCATGCGGCGGGAAACACCAGCAAGCCACCGGCAATCGTGGCCGCGGCGAATGCCACCGTGGCCAGCCACCCGGGCCCAAATTGGAGCCAATGCAACAGCAGGCCGATACCGGTTAGGGCTCCCCCGGCCGCGACCAGAGTCGCTTGTGGAAGGGAACTCTCCTCATGGCAATGTTCGCAACTGGAGCAGCCGGATTTCTTCACCGGCTCCGGTTGGTGGTCATGTCCGTGGTGCTCCATGTGCGGCGACTATAGGAAGATAAAGGCCCGGAAGAAAGTGCGGGAATTGATTGGTCAGTGGTCGCAAGTGCAGGCGTAAATCAGCGTGCTTTCGTTCCGGGCAAGTGGACATGTTGAGGCTGAACAGCAAGTGCTGCTACTTTCCCGAACGGATGGCTTGGGCGTTGATGATCAGAAGATCGGCAGAGGAACCCTCCGCGACCTTCCCGGTCACGGTGACAGCTGCAAGGTTTTGAAGTCCGCCGACGCCTTCGACAGGTTCCTTGAGCACGCGCCCATCGGCACCCACGATCTGGATGGTGGCGATGCCGCGCTTCTTGTCTTCCGGCGACTCGCAGCAGACGTCCCATGGTGTCGTGCATTTGTCAGCGGGGTCTTCATTGCAGGCGGCTAGCACTTCGGGGTCACCGAGGATGAAGGCCGCGCGGCCGTCCACGAACGGTTTCTCGTTACCCATGATTTTACCACTGACGGTGATTTCATCGCCGGGTTTTGCAGTGGTGCGGATGAGGTGGATGGACTTCGGCTCACCGGTCGGAGAGGCTGCGAGGACGGCGGCAAGGGCCGCGCTGGGGGCACTTGCGCTTGGAGCGGTGGCGGATGTTTCCTTCTTGCCGCATGAGGCGAGAAGAGCGGCGGTGGCGAGTGCGAGGCAGGCGGATCTTGTTTTCATGGTTGATTCTGTTGGAATTTCTCAGGACATGCGGAGAGCGGTGGGAAGCGGTGGCTTGAGGCAGCGGATGGCAGGCGGCAGCGCGCCTAGCAGGCCGAGAAGCAGGCCGGTCAGGATGCCGGTGATGGCGACTTCAGGACCGACCTCCAGGGTGAAGGCACCGATGGAAAAAGGAACGGTCCTGCCATCCAGCAAAGCAACTGCGACGACCGAGGCCAGCAGGGCACCTGTGAGGCAAGCCAAGGTGCTTTCCTGGACGAGACTCGCTAACAACGCGCCGCGTCCGAAGCCGATGGCTTGCAGGGTCGCCATTTCCCGCACGCGGGAGGCGAAGGCGGCATAGAGCGTGTTGACGCCGCCGAAGAGCGCGCCCGCCGCGATGAGTCCGGCGGTGATCCAGGTCATGGCCCGCAGCGGTTTGAAAAAGGCGCTGAGGCGGTTGTAATAATCGCTTTCCCGCAGCGCGCTGAGTTCGAGGTCGAGCCGTTGTTTGGCGAAGAGATCGGCTTCCGCGTAGTCGGCGGGATCGTCGAGGCGGAGGACGACGCATGACAGCGTCTCGCGCTTCGAGAGCACCCGCAGATCGCCGAGCGTGGTCCAGATTTCGGATTCCAACACGGTGCCGGGGGCGGCGAAGATGCCGGAGATTTTCAGGGGTTGGTTTTCCAGTGTTAGAGTGCCGCCAACCTTGAGATCGTTTTCATCGAGGCCGAGTTTCCGCCACGCGAGGCGGCCAACCATGAGTTCGCCGGCAGCGGGGAAATTTCCTTGGACCAATCTAACTTCCGGATGCACCCGCAGCGCCTGGAGGGTGACGCCCCGGAGCATCGCCTGGCTTCTGCGCCCGTCGGGGAGTCCGAGATAGTTCATGTAGTGGATCTCGCTCGAAACGGCGCGGATGCCGAGGGTGTCGGTGATGCCGGGCACCGCTGCTTCGGCGATGCCAGCCGTCCGTTCCGGGACTTCGCTGCGCTGGATGCTTTCCTCGGATCCCGCGCCGACGAGGATGATATTGTGATCCGAACCGGACGCGGACAGCACGCGTTTCATGCCGTTGTTGATGGCGACGGAAGCCATCACCAACAGCACGACCATCGCACTGCCGCCGATGGTCTGGAGCAGCCTAGTTTTGGAGCGGAAAAGGTTCCGCACGGCATAGGATAGCGGGAGCATGGTTTAGCTGCGGAGGTTTTTGACGATGGGCTGGGTCATCGCCTGCCAGGCGGGCCACAGGGACGCGGAGATCCCCAGAACCAGTGCTGCCAGGACTCCGATGACGATCACGGTGGCATCCGGCTGGATGGCGAGGGTCTGGCCTTCATTGCCCATGGTGAAACTCTGCCAGCGCAGGAACGCGGCGGCCATTCCGACGCCCACCACGCCGCCGGCGAGCCCTAACATGCCGCCCTCGCTCAGGACCAGCCAGCCGATGGCGCGGCCGGGAAATCCGAGAGTGCGCAGAACGGCGTTTTCTTTCACCCGGCCGCGGACCACGAGCAGCAGGGCGTTGGCAACCAGCCCGCCCACCGCGATGACCGCGCCAACGCCTAGCCAGCGGGTGAAGCCGATGAGCTCGACCAGTTCAGAGGCGGTTTCTGCGAAGAACGCCTTTTCCGGCCGCGTGTCGGTGGGTTCCTGGCCGCTGCGGAAGAGCTCGTCGATGGCGGTGGCCACGGGTTCGAGTTGTTTGGATTCGCTGACCCTCACATTGAACTGGGTGACCGCGCCCAGTCCGGCGCGCGAGGCTTGTTGGAGGAACGGGAGTTTTACATAAGCGACGTTGTTGTCCTGAGCGAAGGGCGAGCGGAGGATGCCGGAAACCGTGACGGTGACACCGGCGGCATCGAAGCGGTCGCCGGGTTTGAGCCCGCGGCGCTTCGCGAACACCTCACCTAACAATGCTCCGTCATCGCGCCGTTGCCATTCCTCCTCGCTGCCCTCGATGATTTCAATCTCGGGTGCGAATTTCCTCAGCAACTCATCGGGAACGCCGCGGAAGGTGATGACGTCCAGCGATGCGCCGCAGTTGTTGACGACGATCTGCACGGGAATCACCTCGCGCACGCCGGTGATCCTCCGGATCTCGTCGGCGTAGTGCTCGGGCAACCGGCTGGCGGACGGGCAGAAGCGGTTCTCCCGATAGACGACGAGCGTGGTGTCCGCCGCCGAGGCTTCGGTCGCCTTGCCGAGCGAGCGCTGGAGAGTTTCCACAGCGGTGAAGAGGAACATGCCGGACGCGACGCCTAAAATCGTTAGGATCGAGCGCACGCGATGGCGGGTGAGCTGGATCCACGCGAGTTTGAGCAGGTTGATCGTGGCGTTCATGAGTTCTCCAACAGTTGGCCCTTTTCGAGGTGCAGCGTGCGGTCGGCGGCGGCGGCGGCTTTCGCGTCGTGAGTCACCATGACGATGGTTTTGCCATAATCTCTCGCGAGCTGGCGGATGAGGTCGAGGATGCGGACAGCGGATTCACGGTCGAGATCGCCGGTCGGCTCGTCGGCGACCAGCAGCGGCGGGTCGGCGACCACGGCGCGGGCGATGGCGACGCGTTGCTCCTGCCCGCCGGAAAGCTCGGATGGGGTGTGATGCATGCGGTCGGATAGACCGACCAGCGACAGGGCGGTTTCCACGCGGGCGTGACGTTCCTTTTTCGAAATCGGAGAGAGCAACAACGGCAGCTCGACGTTTTCAAAAGCGGTGAGGACCGGCACGAGGTGATAGAGCTGGAAAATGTAGCCCACATGGTTGGCGCGCCACTTGGTGAGTTCGAGCCGTGAGAGCTTGGCGATCTCGATGCCGGCGATGACCAGCGAGCCGCTGGTGGGCGAGTCGATGCCTGATAGAAGATTGAGCAGTGTGGTCTTGCCGGAACCCGATGGTCCCATCAGCGCGAGGAATTCGCCCTTCGGCACATCGAGGTCCAGGGCTTCGAGCGGAGTGACCACGGTGCTGCCCTTGTGATAGCTCTTGGAAACTCCCCGGCATTGGATCATCGGTTCGTTCATGGTTGTTGCAGGATGGGGTTGACGCGTTTGCCGTCGTTGAGATCCTGAGGGGAGAGAACGACCCATTCACCGGGCCGGAGTCCTTCGTTCACGCGAACGAAGCCGTCGCGGGTCTCGGCGGATTTTCTGATAGTCCGTTTGCTGACGCGTTTGGATTCGGGATCGCAGACCCAGGCGCCGCCGTCACCGGCGGCGGATTCGGGAATCCAAGTCGTGATGGAACCGGTGGCGAGCGACGAGCTGCTGGAAGTCGTTTGGGCTATTGCGAGGAATTCGACCCGGCAGAGCATCTCGGGGCGGAGTTGGTCCACCGGGTCGGTGATGCTGACTTTCGCCTGGAGAGTGTTGCGTTGGAGATCCGCCTCGCCGGTGATGCGAGTCACCACGCCATCGAAAACCTTGTCGGGAAGCAGGCTGCAGCGAATCCGGGCGGCTTGGCCGATTTGCAAACCGGCTGCGTCAGCCAGCGGGACATCGACTCTAACTTGAAGTTTCGCGGGATGATAGAGAATCGCGATGGTGGTGCTGTCGGGGTCATCGTTCTGAAGCATTTTTTTCTGTCCGGGTGCAGCGAGCAATCGAAGCACACGCCCTTCCATCGGCGCGGTGATAGTGGTCCGGGAGAGGGCGAGCTTTGCCTTTTCCACTTCGATCGCTGCCGCGCGGATCTCGTTTTCCTTGACCTGGGTTTCCAGCTTGAGCCGTTCGATTTCGGCATCCACTTCGGCGGAGGCGGACGCGGCGACAAGCAGTTGCGATTCTTCGCGCGCGACCCGCAAACGGGCGGAGACGATGTCCTGTTCGGGATATGCGCCGGGGGAAAGTTTCTTGAAGCGGGCTAACCGATCCGACGCCTCGTCCCGCAGGGTTTCCGCGGATCTGGCCATGGCTTGCGCGCCTTGGAGTTTCTTGCGGGCGGATTCGATGGCGCCGAGATGAGCGTCACGGGTTGCCAGAAGCGTGTCATGATTTTGTTCCGCGGTCGCCAGCGAGAGCCGGGCATCTTCTGAAATCAGGGTGGCGAGCGTTTCGCCTTTTTTCACCGGCTGGCCTTCGAGCACGTTGACCGTCTCGACGACGCCATCAACCAGCGAGGTCGCCTTGATCGGGAGCGGGTCGGGTTCGATCCAACCGCTGGCCTGGAATAACAGGCTGCCGGAAGATGATTGTGGAATCACGGGAGCATCCGAGAGTGTGGCCAGCACGATCGCCACCTTCACCTCCGGAGCCGGCAGCAGGCGGTCACGGAACAAGGCAAGGAAAAGCAGGGCAAACCCGGCGATGATGGCCAGCGGAATGACCCAAGCGGGCAAGCGGCGCACCGGCGCTTGAACTGATGAAGAGCGGGAAAGGGAATCGAGAGATGGATTCATGGGGATCGGGAAATTTGGAGGACGGCAAAGCCCGGATGCGGGTCTGCGAATAAGACCGCACCAAAATAGCGCGGCCACAAGCGGCTGGGATGCCGCTCCTACAGTCTCCAAACACCCAATACCGCGCGATAGGCGGCGGGTGAGGTCGGGCCGCGGATCGGCGCGGAGACGTCGAAACATTCCCGACACTTCCATGTCCCCACCGGGGTGGGACACAAGCCCGCCGACACCTCCGTGACCGCTGCCACAGGCAACTCGACGGGTGATTGCGGCGTTCCCGAATCCGGGAATTCCTCAAGATCGTGGCAACACGGATCGGGCTGCCCGGTTTCCCGACTGCAATCCGAGCAGCACTTGGATTCCGCTTGGGAGGAATTCAACCCGAGTTCCAGAAAACAGATCCGGACAGGCGAAGCCGACGCGGGAACCAGGATTCCCACGCAGAACAGCAACAGGGCTGCCAGCGTTCTTCGCATTGATAGAAGGGTCATTGTCCGGTGGGCTGGGTCAAGGGGCAATTTCCCAATTAGGACGGGAAAGCGGTTACTCACTCACTTCTTCACTCCACATGTGCAAAGCCACTCGGGACTCTTGCAGGTGTCGCAAATCTTCGCGTCGTATTCGACGCGGGCGGTGATGGGTTTGGCGGTGGCGCTTTCCCTGTACTGGAGGATCAGCCATTCACCGTTTTTCGGGGCGGCGATGGTAAAGCCGCTTTCGCTCTTGGTGACTTCGAGTTTCACCGGCGCCTCACGGGTGCCGCCCGTGGCGGTGACGGACTGGTCAGCAACCTTCACGGGCTTCATGTCCTTGTCGAGGATGGCGATGTGGAGCTTGCCGTTCTTTTCGGTGAGTTCCCCGTGCATGGACTCGTTGGTGCTGAATTCGAGAATGCGGCCTTTGTTAGGTCCGATTTCGATGTCGCCGTGGCCAAAGGCGAATCCGGCGGTGAGGGCGAGGAGAAGTGCGGTTAGTTTCGTTTTCATATTTTGGATTTCTGTGGTTTTCTAGCGGGCGGCTGGAGCGTCCAGACTGAGAGCTCTTTCCGCCGCCTTGCGTCCGATGAGGAAGAAGACGGCGGGGGTGACGACAAGGTCGAGGAGAGTGGAGGAAATCAAGCCGCCGACGATCGCGACGGCGACGGGATGGAGGATTTCCTTGCCGGGCTCGCCAGGGGCGAGGACCAGCGGGATGAGGGCGATTCCGGCGGCGAGCGCGGTCATGAGAACAGGCACAAGCCTTTCCTGCGTACCGCGCGTGATCAGAGCGACGCCGAAAGTTTCCCCTTCGTGACGCATGAGGTGGAGGTAGTGGGAAATCATCATGATCCCGTTTCTAGCAGCGACTCCGCCGACGGCGATGAAGCCGACGAGAGTGGCGATGCTGATATTGTCAATCTGCCACCAGGTGAAGGCGAGCGCGCCTGCCAGGGCGAGCGGCAGGTTGAGCATGACCTGAAGGGCGAGCGAGAGGCTGCGGAAATAGCCGGTTAGCAACACGATGATGACACCGGTGATGAGGCCGAAGAGGATGAGAATGCGCTTCGACGCTTCCTGGCGGGCAAGGTATTCGCCCTCGAAGCGCAGGCTGTAGCCGGACGGTAAAACGACTTTTTCCGCGACCGACTTCTGCCAGTTCTTCACGAGCGATTCGAGATCGCGCTCGCCGGTGTTCGCGCCGATGACGATACGGCGCTGGCCGTTCTCGCGGTTGATGACGTTGGGGCCGTTAACCTCGTGGACATCGGCGACGAGGGAAAGCGGCAGGTGGCGGCCGTTAGGAGCTTCGATGAGCAGCTCACCGATTTTTTCCGGCCAAGTGCGCCAGGAGTCCGGCAGGCGCATGACGAGTTCCACAGTGGCCTCGCCCTCGCGCAGCTCACCGAGAATGTTCCCGCCTAACAATCGAGAGACCTGCGCATTGATCTCGCCGGGAGCGAGTCCTTCACGGCGGGCGCGCTCGCGGTTCACCTCGATGCGGATCTGCGGAATGGGGACCTGGGCTTCAAGGTTTACATCTGTTAGTCCGGGAATGGCCTGGCCGGCTTCCTTCACCTGTGCACCGAGGCGGCGGAGCGTGTCGAGGTCCGGGCCGTGGATTTTCACCGCGATCTTGGCGGAGACGCCGCTGAGCATGTGGCTGAGGCGATGGCCGATGGGTTGGCCGACGTTGACGAAGGTGCCAGGAATGCCACCGAGTTTCTCGCGGATTTCGGCGAATACTTCCTCGCGGTGACGACCGCCCTCGTGGAACTCGACGTCGAACTCATTGACGGAAACGGGCATGACGTGGTCGTCGCGTTCGGCGCGGCCGGCACGGCGGCCGACGGTTTTTACCTCGGGGATCTCCAACAGCACCTTGACGGCCCGGCTGCCGACTTCATTCGACTGCTTCAACGAGGTGCCCGGCGCACTGGCGAAGGAAATGGTGGCGCTGCCTTCGTTGAAGGTCGGCAGGAATTCCTTGCCCATGCCCGGATAGAGCATCCCGGCGGCGACCACCAGCAGGATGGCCAGAGCGACCACGACCTGCGGTGCCTTGAACGCGGCCTTGAGGAAGGTCACGCGGGTGATGAACTTCAATCCCCTTACGAGCGGGCCGTCCCGGTGCTCATGACCTTCCTTCGGCTTGAGCAGAAACGAGCACAACACCGGAATGACCGTTAGAGAAACGACGAACGATGCGGCCATGCTGACGATGGTGGCGATGGCGATGGGGCGGAACAGGCGTCCTTCCAGTCCGGCGAGACCTAACAACGGAACGAACACCAGCACGATGAGGATGGTGGCGTAGAGGATGCTGGAACGGACCTCGCTGGAGGCGGTGGCGATAACTTCGAGCCGCGGCTTTGGATCAGGCCGCGAGGCGTTTTCCCGCAGGCGACGGAAGACGTTCTCAACATCGACGATGGCGTCGTCCACCACCATGCCGATGGCCACGGCGATGCCACCGAGGGTCATGCTGTTCACACCGGCACCGAACCATTTGAAAGTGATCAGGGTGATGGCGAATGACAGCGGAATGGCTGTTAGCGTGATGAAGGTGGTGCGGAGATTCAGCAGGAAAAGGAACAAAATGATTGTCACCATGATGGCCCCGTCGCGGATGGCCTCCTTGAGATTTCCAATAGCGTGCTCGATGAAATCGCCCTGGCGGAAAAGGATGCCCGCCTCGACACCGGGCGGCAGACCGGGGCGGAGTTCTTCCAGCGCCTTCTCGATGGCGGCGGTGAGTTTCAAGGTGTCGAAGCCGGGCGCCTTGTCGATGCTGAGCACAACGCCGGCGGTTTCTTGCTTCTCGCCCTGGAAGGCGATGGCTGCGTCGCCGCGCATGGTGGCTACGCCGAATTTTACGGTGGCCACATCGCCGATGGTGATGACGCGATCTCCGTCATGCCTAACGGAGGAGGCGGCGATGTCGGCGGGATCCGCGGTCATGGCCAGATTTCTAACCATGATTTCGCGCGGCCCGGACTGGAGATAACCGCTGGTGTCGTTGCCTGCGGATAGATTGACGGCTTTTTCCAACTCCTCAAGCGTGACCCCCTCGGCCTGCATTCTGAGCGGGTCCGGTTCCACGTGGACCTGCTTCACGCCGCCACCAATGGCGAGGACTTCGGCTACTCCGGGGATGCTCTGCAAACGGCGGGCGACATTCAGCTCGGCGTAGGTGCGAAGGTCCATCGGCGCGATGGAGCCATCTTTGGAACGCAGGCCGACAAGCAGGATTTCCCCCATCAGCGAGGAAACCGGCGTCATGCCCGACGTGGCGCGGGCGGTGAATCTGACCGATTGCAGGCGCTCCTGGACGAGCTGCCGCGCTTTGTAAATATCGGTGCCCCAGGCGAATTCAACGAAGACGAGTGAGAGTCCGACATCGGAATTCGAGCGCAGCCGGTCAAGTCCGCCAACGCCTAACAATGCATTCTCCAGCGGGCGGGTGACCAGAATTTCCACCTCCTCGGGCGCGAGGCCGGGAGCCTCGGTAAGGACGGTGACGGTGGGCTTGGTCATGTCCGGCAGCACTTCCACGGGAAGATCGCTGACAGTGCGGATACCTAGCAGAAGCACCAGCACCGCCAGCGCGAGGACGAGCACGCGGTTCTTCAACGAGAAGCGGATGAGATAATTGAGCATCGGGACTTAGGCTTAGGCGCGGGCGCGGAAGAAGAGGGGCGAAGCCAACAACAGCATGAGCAGCACTCCGCAGGCGATGGATAGAAACAGGACGAGCATGCTGGAAGATCCGTGGCCATGGTCGTGACCGTCGCCGGATGTCGCTGCGATTTCAGCGGCGGACATCTCGGTGCCATCTTCCTTGTGAGGATGGCCGTGTGCCGCATCCAGCGCTTCCTTCAACGAGGCGCTGCCTTTTCCTGCGAAGGAAAGCGAGTAGGCTCCCTTAAGCACGACTTCATCGCCGGGGAGCAATCCTGATAGAATCTCGACGCGGTCGGCGGCGATTTCCCCGACGGTAACGGGCACGCGGACGAAGGCGTTTTCCAGTTCGTAATCCTTGATGAACACGAAGCGGTTCGAGCGATCGCCCTGCAGGGCATCGCGCGGGATGCTGGTGACGGCCTCGCGTTTCGAAGCAACGAGTGAAAGCTCGGCCCGCATGCCCGGGCGGAAGCGCTGGCCGGGATTGGGGATTTCGAAAATCGCCTCGACGGTGGACTTGATCGCTTCATCCCCGACACCGAGCCGGAGGAATTTCGCGGTGATCGTTTCGTCGCCGGTTGCGGGGATCTTCACATTGGCAAGCAGTCCGTCGGTAAGAACGGAAGCCTGGTGCTGGGGCACGCGGGCGATCACCCAAACCTGTGAGAGATCGAGTATTTCCATCAACTGGCGATCCGGCTCGACGGGACCGCCGAGGTGGAGTTCCGAACGGATGATGAGTCCGCCAGCAGGAGCCTTGAGATCGATAACGGGTGGCGGATCACCTGGCTGGCGGCTTTCGACGCGGCCAAGAACCTGATCCTTCTCCACAAACTCGCCTTCGTGGGCGAGGACATCCACGGCCCGGCCCGCGATGCGGCTGGAGAGAGCCGAGTGGCTCTCGCAAGTGTGTTCGATCTCGCCGAGGACGAAGATCGTGCGCTCGAAATCGGTCTCCTCGGCCTGGACGGTTTCGATTCCGAGATTAGTCACACCGGCGGCATCGAGGACCACGGTGTTTTCATTGCGCGGCGGAGTTTGGGCGGTGCCCGTGACGGCAAGAGCCAGAATGAGAGTTAGAAATTTCATACAACGAGAGTTGGTTAGTTTTTACCGAGTGCGGTTTCGTGGCGGACGCGGGCAAGGTGGAATTCGCGTAACGCGTCGAGCCGGGCGGCGGCGAGTTGCAGGCGTTTCTCGCGGGAGCGGAGGACGGATTGAATCTCGCCCTGCCCGTTGCGGAAGGTGGTTTCCGCTACAGCGGCTTGTTGGTCGGCGAGCGGGAGCAGGGTGTCGCTGATCTCGTCGATGATCTTCATCCATTCCCGCATCTCGGTTCGAGCGGCCTCGGCTTCCAGCCGGATGTTTCGGCCGAGGGCGACGGCTTCCATTTCCTTGCGTTGTTGTTTCGCTTCGGCCTCTTGGATCGCGCCTTCGTTCTTGTTCCAGAACGGCAGTGCGACCTTGAGCCGCAGGCCGACGATCGCTTCGTTCCCATAGCCGTCAGGCGCATCTTCCGTGCGCTCCGCACCGGCGAAGATCCCGCCTTCCACGTCGTCGTAGCGCCGGGATTGTTCGAGCGCGACGCCTTGCTTCGCTGCGAGCGCGTCGAGCTTGGCCACCTGGAAATCCGGGCGGCGCGACGGGTCGGCGGCGGTGCCGGGCAATGTGGGGTCCGGCAAGGTCCCGCCGACGCTGAGCGCTTCTC
>JBGSOI010000220.1:0-15431 GCA_041739215.1 Akkermansiaceae bacterium | reverse complement strand
CCGGCACCGTTGACGAGGCAGGCGATGTTGCCATCGAGGCCGATGTAGTTCAGGTCGAATTCGGAAGCGGCGACTTCGCGGGGATCTTCCTCGGACTTGTCGCGCATCGCGACGATGTCGGGATGGCGGTAGAGCGCGTTGTCATCGAAGCCGAACTTGGCATCGAGGGCGAGCACGCGGCCGTCGGGAGTGGTGACGAGCGGGTTGATTTCCAGCATCGAGCAATCGCACGAGGTAAAAAGCTTGTAGAGGTTGCCTAACAATTTTGCGAACTGCTTGGCGATGTCGCCGGTGAGGCCGAGCGCGGCTGTTAGCTTGCGGACCTCATAGGACTGGAGACCTAGCAGCGGATGGATGAACTGACGGACGATTTTCTCCGGAGTATTGTGCGCGACGTCCTCGATGCTCATGCCGCCTTCGGTGGAAACGACAATAACCGGGCGGCAGGTCGCGCGGTCCATGAGGATGGCCAGGTAGTATTCGTGGGTGATGTCCACGGCCTCGGCGATCATCACTTTGCTAACCAGCTTGCCTGCGTCGCCGGTTTGCACGGTGACGAGGGTTTCATTGAGCATTTTCCCGGCGAACTCGGCGGCTTGTTCGGGCGATTCGATGAGGTGGACGCCACCCTTGAAACCATTGGTGAAATGACCTTTTCCGCGGCCACCGGCGTGGACCTGGGCCTTGATCACCAGTTTCGCTCCGGCGAATTCCCTGGCGGCGGCAGCGGCTTCCTCGGGAGTGCTGGCGACCCGGCCAATCGGACTTGGAACTTGGAAACGGTCGAAAAGCTCTTTGGCTTGGTATTCGTGAATGTTCATGATGGCGGGGAATCGTGCGCTTACACGGAGAATCGCGCGGACCCTATTCGCCCACCCCGCGCGGGGTCAAGGCCTCGTCGCGGAAAATTCGGGTTAACGGCGGCTCAGCGGCCGGATGCCTGGATGAGGCGCGCGAGCTTGCGATTGAAGCCATCGGCCGCAGCGAGATCGTCGAGCCCGAGGTGCATCCGGTAGCGCCAATAGAACGGCATGATCGCCGGCACGTTGATGCGCTCGGCTTCCGGTTGGGGGTTGCGGAGCGATTCGTCGATCCCCAACAGGTCCTGCAGCGGGAAAATCGCCCACATCGCCGGCGACTGGAGATGCTGCAACAGGATCCGCCCGGCGACCTCTCCCGAGAGTTCCGGTGCGGGCGATTCGATGCCGAACATCTGCGAGGCGAATCTAGCAGTGGCAGCGGCGTCCTCTTTCCACCATGCGCGCAAGGTCGGCATGTCATGGGTGGAAGGGCTCACCACGCTCATGTAGGGGGCACCCTGCGGATTGAAGAACTCCGTTTCATGGGTCTTGGGCATCCGCTGGATTTCCAATGACAGGATGCCGAGTTCCTTGAGCACTCCCGGCACGCAGGCGGGCACCATGCCGAGATCCTCGCCGCAGAGCAGCATCGGGCTGGCGTGGCGCATGGCAGGCAACCTCCCGTAGCCACAGGCCTGCCAGAAATCCTCCTGACGCCGATAGAAATAGTCGTTGTACAAATCCTCGACGCGACGCCGGATGTCCGGGGCTAGATCCTGATAGGATCGCGTCGCCAGCATCGACATCCGCGGATGGAACTGCGTGCCGTTTGATCCCGGCACTTCGAAAAACAGCACCTCGCTCGCACAATCCAGCAATCCATCCCGGATCACGTCGTCGTGCGGATGTTCCGTGAAGTAATCGACGATCCGACGCTGGGTGAGGACTTTCTCGCTGAGGTGGAAATAGCCATCGCCGGAATCGTGGAGGAAATGACCCTTCACATACTCCGCCGCGTCGCCAAAACGCTCTTCCAACATATACCAGCGGATGTATGGACGGCAAAAACGGTTGTAGTCGAAACCGATACCGCGCTCACGGAGTTCATCGATATGAACCGGCATCGCTGGATCGAAGTATCCCATGATGCCCTCGACATGATCGTATGGCACCTGCCAGATCCGGAAGAACCCGAGGATATGATCGATCCGATAGGCATCGAAGTAATGGCTCAACTGGGCAAACCGGGACCGCCACCAGGCATAGTCATCGAGTTTCATGACTTCCCAGTTATAGGTTGGAAACCCCCAGTTCTGGCCTTTCACCGCGAAGGCATCCGGCGGCGCGCCGGCCTGGGCGTCCATCTTGAACAAATGCGGCGCGGACCATGCGTCCACCGACTGGCGGTCGATGCCGATCGGCAAATCGCCCTTGAGTGCGAGGCCCTTTTCGTGCAGGTGGGAAACCGCGTCGGCGAGCTGTTGGTCGAGCTCGGATTGCAGCCAGATGTGATAGGCAAGCTCCGGCCACTCGGGATGATCCGATAGTGTTAGTTTGTCAACATTCTCACGATCGAATGTCGCCCACTCTTCCCACAGCGAGAAATCGGCGGTGCCGTAGTGATCGCGTTTCACACAGAACGCGGCATAGGGAACGACCCATTCGCCATGGGTTTGCAAAAACTCCTTGAAGGCGGCAACGCCAAGGATGGTCGCGCGATGCTTCTCGAAAATCTGCCGCGTGAGTTTCAGTTTCACCCGCATCACCGCCGGGTAGTCCACTTGCTCCAGCGGATTGAGCTTGGCCCGGGCCGCATTCAACTCCTGCTTGAAGCTGGCGGGCATGGCATATCCCAAGTCATCAATCCGCAGATAGAGCGGATGCAGGGCGAAGACGCTGATCGCCGAATACGGATAGGAATCCGTCCAGTCGTGCGACGAGGTGGTGTCATTGATCGGCAGGATCTGGATCAATTTCAAACCGACTCCCTTCGCCCAGTCGCCGAATGGCTTGAGATCGGCGAACTCGCCGACGCCGAGGCTGCTCGCACTGCGCAGCGAGAAAACCGGCATCGCCACGCCCGCAGCACGATAGAGTCCGCCGGTGTCCCGCCGATAACATTCATCCTCCACCTTCGTCCATTGGCGGGGAGCCAGGTTGTGGGAAGCGATACTGCGGTTCTCCCCAAGCTCCACACTCACCACACATTTCAGCTTGGGATCAAACAAACCATACTTGTATCCGATATGCCAATCGACCGGGAGATAGAGATCCTTCCGCCAAATGTTAGGCGCCGTTTCGACCAGCGGAATCGCGGAAAACCAACCCCAGTTCCCCAGTTCGCTGACGCTGCCGAGAATGCAGGGCACCAAGCCGGCCGGTACCGCCGCCATCCGGAGTTGGAAAGCATGATTGGCATTGTCGGGAGTTGTCAATTCATCGAAAGATCCGCGGGCCGGCAGCACTGCTAGAAACGCATTGGTTTCAAAAGCATAGTCCACGGTTCCGGCCGAACACCACGAATCCTGCAGCAACACGGCATCGTGGGAAGTTAGATCGATCTCCGCGGTCCGCGGCGCGTGCCACTCGTCGAGCTCGACCCCGTTGGTCTGCCGGAGCTGATAGCTGTAATCAATGCGAAAGCAGCCCGCCCCGCGAACCTTGACCCGGGCTTCCCACTGCCCCTCGTTGAGCCATTGCAGCGGCACGACCTGGTCGAAGCGGACGCCCTTTTCATCGAGCACGGTCGAGTATTTCAACCAAAGCGACTGGCCGGGAACGGTGTGGTAATTCAGACGGAAAACGATGTTCATGGAGCTCGGCATCAATGTCCGAAACCTCCGCCCGGTTGGCGATTCGAAAATATGGAGGGTAGGACTACAGCCCACCCTTCTCAACCCTGCGACGCTTTTTGCAAGAGCCGGAGCCGTTCCAACGCGGCACCGCTGGCGATCATCTCGCGGGAAATCCCGATGCCGTCGCCCATGTCATCGGCGAGGCCGGCACAGGCGAGCGCGGCCCCGGAATTCATGAGCACCATGTCGCGCTTCGGTCCGTTTTCCCGGCCCGCGAGGATCGATTCGAGGATCGCCGCGTTGACTTTGGCATCTCCACCCTGGAGTTCCTCAACCTCGGCGTGCTTGAGACCGAAATCGCGCGGGCGGACTTCCTCATCAGCTTGATCCTGGAGCGAGCCGGCTTTGCAAATCCGGGTCGAGCCCATCAGACTGACCTCATCCACCGAGCGACCGTCGCCGGTGGTGCCGTGGACGACCCACGCGCTCTCGCGACCGAGGCGTTCCAAAATTTCCGCGAATGCGGGACACAGTTCGCGGTTGAAAACCCCGACGAGCTGGCATTCCGGACGGGCTGGATTGAGCAAGGGGCCGATCAGATTGAAAATCGTTCTAACGCCCCGGGCGGCGAGGGCCTTCCGCACGGCGACGACGGACTTGAAGGCGGGATGATAGATCGGCGCGAACATGAACCCGACTCCGGCTTTCTCAATGCAATTCCGGAACTCGTCGGTCGATAGATCGATGCGGATGCCGAGCGCTTCGAGCACATCGGCCCCGCCGCTTTTCGAGGTGATGCCGCGGTTGCCGTGCTTCACAACGACCGCTCCTGCGGCGGCGGCGATGAACATGGCGGTGGTGGAAACGTTGAACAAATCGAGCTGGTCGCCACCGGTCCCGCAGACATCGAGTGTGGGACCTTCCAGTTCGAGCAGCCCGAGATGCGGATCGACCGCCTGCTCGAGAAACGCCTCGACAAAGCCGGCGATTTCAACGGGCGTTTCGCCCTTGAGGGAGAGCGCTTCGAGCAAACGCTCCTTTTTCGCATCCGCGAAGGCGGGATCCAACAGAAGCGCCGCGGCCACCTGCACTTCGCGCGGTGACAGATCCTGTTTTTCCTCAAGGTGGTGAATCAAGGCGTCCATGGCCGGAGGCTATGCCCGCTTTCCGGGCCGCGACCAGAAAGAATCATCAAAACCACCAACTTCGCCCTCAATCGCTAACAAACTCGGCCGACTGCCCCCTTGACACCTCCATCCCTTGCCCGCCAGTGTCCGTCCCATGGCTAGAATCCGAATCGTTGGCACTTCCAAAAATGACAAACTCGACGAACGCCGCATCGGCGAGAGCGACATCTTCGGTCGCGGTGGAAATGACACCATCCGCCTTCTGCGCGACGACGACCTTGGTGGGGACAATACCGTCGATGCCGGTCCCGGAAGGGACAAAGTGATCAACCTCTTCGAAGGCGGAAACGTCATCAAGCTCGGCACCGGCAACGACACCTACATCGGGGCCGGCTTCACCGCTTTCAATGACGCCGACCTTGTCCGCGGCGGCTCCGGCAATGACCGCTTCATAGTCTCCACCCTCCAGAGCACCTACACCGGAGACGCCGGGAACGACACTTTCATCTCCGAAGGCCAGCGCAACATCTTCCGCGGCGGCTCCGGCACCGACACCATCGACTACAGCGCCCGCTCGGACAGCGCCACGCGCGGAGACGAGGCCATCACTGTCGACCTCAGCCAGGGCAAGGCTCTAACCGGCCCCATCAGTACCGAGACACTCTCCAGCATCGAGAACGCCACCGGCACCCGGCTCGGCGACATTCTAACCGGCAACGAAGGTCCTAACGTCCTCAAAGGCCTCGAAGGGGACGACGACCTCAACGGCCTCGGCGGCAACGACACTCTCATCGGCGGAACCGGCACCGACTTCATCTTTGGTGATGGCGGAAACGACAAACTCACCGGAAATGCCGGTACCGACGGCTTCATCTTCCGCGTCGCTCCCACCGCCGCCAATGCGGACCGCATCACCGACTTCAATCCCGCCGAAGACGTCATCGGCCTCAGCGCCGCATTTTTCCCCGGCCTACCCATCGGAGTCATCGACGCCAGCCGTCTCCGCATCGGTCCCAGTGCGACCAATCCCAGCCACCGGGTCATTTACGATTCCGTCACCGGCCGGGTCTTTTTCGATAGTGACGGTTCCGGAGCCACCCAGGCCCAGCTCGTCGCCACCATTCCGGTCAATCTCAATCTAGCACCGCCTAACATCGAGGTCTTCTGACCGCATGAAACCAGGCGGACAAGCCGCTCCTTCAGGATCATGATTTCCTCAAGGGGGTGAATCAAGTCGTCCATGGCCGGAGCCTTGACCCGCTTTCAACGCTGCTACCGGATAGAATGATGAATTCTCAGACCGTCCCCGGCTCGGGATGCTCCCACGGCGCGCGATAGGGACGCCGGAGCAGGCGGTTGGCTTGTTCGTCACCGGTCACCTCGCTTTTCGCAGCGTCCCAGTGGAGCTTCCGGCCGGTTTCCAGCGCCACATTGGCGAGGACGCAGGCCGCGCTGGAGATATGCCCCTCTTCGATGTCGGCCACCGGTTTGCCACGCGTTTCGATATTTTTCAGCAGATCAATCATGTGCCCGCGGATCGCAGGCGCGACGTGCTTTTCGAGATCCTTCTCCGTCCGGTCATCCGGGTATTTCTCAAGCTCCATCACCACCTCCCGCTTGATTGATTTCCCGCCGCCGCGGGGGATGAATTCGTAGCGGTTGACGCTGGCCTTGAGCGTGCCGTTCTCGCCGTAGAAAACCGCCGCCCACGGGTATTCCGGGTCTGGCGGATCGCCCCAACTGCGGTGGGTCCAGAGCACATTGAGCTCCGGATAGAGGAAGGTCGCGGTCTGGGTGTCGGTGATGTTGGCGCGGCTTTTCTTGTCCACGAAAATCCCGCCGCTGCTGGAAATCTGTAGGGGCCAGCCGAGGTCGAGCATCCAGCGGACCATGTCCAGCATGTGGACACACATGTCGCCGACGATCCCGTTTCCGTACTCCATGAAACCCCGCCAACCTCGCGGATGGATGATTTCGTTGTAGGGCAGCATCGGCGCGGGACCGGTCCACATTTCGTAATCCAGCGTCGGCGGCGGCTGGATGTCAGGCGGATTGCCCCTGGCGCGCATGTGATAGTAACAGCACATCTCGACGTGGGAAATTTTCCCGAGCTTCCCCGGCTTGATGATTTCATTCACCGCCTCGATCAAATGTGGCGTGCTCCGCCGCTGCATGCCCACCTGCACGACGCGCTGATATTTCCTGGCAGCCGCCAGCATCGCCGCGCTCTCGATGACATCCACGCCGGTGGGCTTCTGCACGTAAACATCGGCCCCGGATTTCACCGCGCCGATCATCGGCAGCGCGTGCCAATGGTCCGGCGTGGCGATGAGAACGATGTCCAGATCCTTCTCCGCGAGCATTTTCCGATAGTCGCCATAGAGCCGCGGCGTCTTGCGCGATTCCTGCCGGGAAGCCACCAACTCCCCGGCGTTTTTCAACATCAACTGGTCCACATCGCACAGCGAAACCACCTCCACCGGCGCGACCTGGAGCAAGCGCAGCAAATCGCATTTCCCATACCAGCCAGCCCCTATCAGTCCGACCCGTTTCCGTCCGAGATCCGCCACCTCCGCCGCGAAGGTGGACCGTCGCGTGAGCATGAATGGTGCGGCGGCGAGGGCGGCGGTGCCAAGGAAGTGTCTGCGGTTCATCGACGACGGATACCCGCCGTTTTGCGGAATTTTTGCAAAACTCTGATCGCCGTTTGGCGCGGACTCTTACAGGATCCGCTTCTCTTCTCCTGCAATGAAAATCCGAATCGCCCTAACCGCCTCCCTGTTGGCCGTCACCATGTCCTGCCTGGCCGACGAAACCAATCCTTTCGAAAATCAGAGAACCACCCGACCTCCCCCACCCGCCAGCGGCGAATCGTTCGTCACCCTGAAAGAGCACATTCTCGTCCCTGCCGACCAACTCGATGCCTGGCTGGAAAAACATCCGCTCACCCCGGATGCTTCCGGATTGCGCGCTACGGCTCAAACATGGATCTCGGAGGGAACCGCCCGGCTTGACCACACCGCTCTATCAGCCGGGACGGTGGGACGCAACTATGCGAATGATTCTGCCTGGGAGCTTACCTACGCGTCGGAATATCAGCCGCCGAACCCAGAAGAGTGGCCGGCGCCGACCGCTTTCTACACCAGAAACCTAGGCTATGACGTGAGTGGCAGCGCCGGAATCGAGCAGGGAGCCATGGTCCTGCGGGCGAGAATGGGCTTTTGCGGAATGCTGCCTCATCACGCCTGGAACGAGTTGGCTGAGAGAACCCGTCAGCCGGATGATGTGTTTATTCCTCGATTCCGATCCATCCAAGTCGAGCGGCAGAAGCAGGACGCTGCCGGAAATCGGGTGTCGGCGGATCCTTTCGCCGAACCTTCCCCAAAACCCGCCGGATCGAGCGAGCTGAGATTCGAGCCGGCCAAAACCTACCTCGCATCGCGGGCCGATGACGATTTGCCGGAGAAAACCGCACCCTTGATTCCGAACCGGCTGGTCCGCCTCATCTTTTTCCGAGGAACCATCCTCGCATCTCCTGCCGAGGCTGCGGAGCAACCATCGGAGATTCACCATCTTTCCGCCAACCTCATCCGGGTGAATCACAAGCAATTTTCGGATTGGGTGCAGGCAAATAGCCTGTCCAAAATTCCCGATCTGGCATGGGAAGCTACCGGTGGTTGGCTAAAAAGCGGGACCGCCCAAGCCATCACCACCCTGACTGCACCCAATCAATCCGGATCGAGCATCAAGATCGAGGATCAGCAGGAAGTGATTTATCCGACCGAATGGGAACCCGGCAAACGTCCGCCGGTCATTGGCGACAAACCCTCGCAATTGGAATTCAGCCATGCCGCCGCGGTCGACACCCGCAACGTGGGGACGGAACTTCAAGCGGAAGTGGTTAGCAATCCGGAAGGCTCCAACCTGAAGTTCAAACTGAGACGAACGGCGGAAGGAGGCAAGTCGGTCCACCATCGGATTTTCCGCGATGGCGAGTGGAAGGCGAACATGACGTTCCCGATCTTCAGCTCCAATTCGTGGCAATCGGAAATCAAGATCAAACGCGGCGTGTGGATGTTAGTCGGCAGCGGTTCCGACATCGACTCGAAGGGCAAACTCGACCCGGCTCACTCGGTGCTCGCCTTCATCAGACTGGATTGATCACCTTCTGCTAATTCAATCCATGCGGACAAAAATTTCACCGTGGGCCGGGACCTTGCTGGTTTCCGTTCTCGCGGCTGTCCTTGTCGCAAGCGCGGGTATCGTCCTCTCCCGCCGCGTCGAGAATATCGCCGAGAAGCCTGCGGGAAACCGCGTGGATGACGCCTTCCGCGAAACGGTCCGCCGCATCAATGTGTTGGAAGACTTGTGGCAAACCGCGCTGGAGAAGGAGGCGAACCGGCTGCTGGAATCCGGCACCCGCAACTTGGAATTTCCGGTGGTGGGCGTCGTTCAGAGTTCGTGGCTCAATCCGGGATTCTCGGATCCGCCCCGCGCCCACTGGCGCGTCGATGGCAGCGACCCGCATCTTAGACCAGTGCTCGATGGCTTTGCCAAAGGCGAATCGTCCGAATGGGTCTTTCCCGCAAACGACGTGATCCACGGCTCCGGGTGGATCGAGTCGTCCGGCCGGCCGCTCGCGTGGCGTCAGGGAAATGGGAAAGTCGCAGTGATTCTCCTGCTAGAGCCTTTGGCCGCCGCCGAAACCGTGCGGCACGATCTTTCGACACGAAAGGAAAGGATTTTGCCATCTGACGAACCCGGCTCTCTCACTTGGACCACTCCCGGCGGCGAGGTATTTCTAACTCAAGGCCACCTCGCGCCCGATACCAAACCGGACGAAATCCTCTGCCACGTCTCGCGCTTCGGCGACTGGACGCTGCGGCGTTTCTATCCGGTCCTGGTGGTGACCACTTATAACATGCCGGTTCTCGCCGGGTCGTTCGCACTGGCAGCGCTGTTGTTGGCGGGTGGGGCCGCCATTGTTTCGTGGCAACGGAAGGCGACACGGCTCGCGGAGCAGCGGGTGAGTTTCGTGAACCGCGTTTCCCACGAACTGCGCACGCCGCTGACGAATCTCCTGCTCAACACGGATCTCGCGCTGGACGGATTGTCGGTGGAAGACGGCAAGGTCCGCCGCAGGCTCGGCTTGATCCGGGAGGAAACCTCGCGGCTTTCGCGGATCGTTGACAATGTGCAGACCTTCGCCCGCATGGAGCGGGGGAAATCGGAGACGCGGCCAATCGCCTGCGATGTCGGAAAAGTCGTGAACGAACTGCGGGAAGGTTTCGCACCGCTGTTCGAACGGAAATCGATTACCTTCGAGTTCGATTGCCGACTCACCGGCGAGATCCCGCTGGATCGCGACGCGCTTTCACAAATTCTGTCCAACCTCCTTTCCAACGTGGAGAAATACGCGGGTGAGTCGGCGAAGGCCCGTGTCTCCATTTCGCTGGAGAACGAAAGTGTTGTCATCGAAGTGGAAGACAATGGGCCGGGGATCCCCATCGACGCGAGGAAGCGGATTTTCCTGCCGTTTGAGCGCGTCGGCTCCCGCGTGGACGAAGGGGCCACGGGCACCGGTCTCGGCCTCGCCATCAGCCGCGATCTCGCCGAGCAGTTAGGCGGACGGCTCGAACTCCTGCCCGTTTCCAAAGGCGCGAAATTCCGGCTTGTCCTCCCTCTCGCGGAAAGGAGCCTGGAGTGACGATCCTGCTGGCGGAAGACGACCCCGTGACCAGGGAATCAGTCACCGAGCTGTTGGAAAACGAAGGCCACCGCGTGGTCGCCACGAAGAACGGGCTCGACGCCATCGACGCGTGGAAAGCGCATCGTCCCGGCCTGGTCCTGTTGGACATCATGATGCCTGGTGCGAGCGGTTACAAAGTCTGCCGTTCGATCCGCCGCGACGACCGGAGGACGCCCATTGTTTTTCTATCCGCCAAATCCGAGGAGGTGGACGTGGTGTTAGGACTGGAGCTCGGTGCCGACGATTTCCTGCGCAAGCCCTTCGGCAAACACGAACTGCTCGCCCGCGTCCGCGCGGTGCTGCGCCGCCACGAGGAACCGCAGGCTGGCGGCGTGATTGACTTCGGACCGTGGCAGGTCCATCCGAAACGCCTGGTCGCCATCCGCGACGACACCGAGATCGAACTCACCGTGCGGGAGGTGAAAGTGATTGCCCTCCTGACGAGCCGCCGCGGCGAGGTGGTGACGCGGGACGAATTGCTCAACGAATGCTGGGGCCTGGAATATTTCCCCGAGTCGCGCACCCTCGACCAACACGTCCTGAATCTCCGGAAAAAGATCGAGTCAGATCCGGCGCGCCCGGTCCTGATAGAAACCGTGCGGGGTGCGGGCTACCGGTTCCCGGGCTGAACTTCACTCTGCCACAGCAGTCCATGGCCGGATGAGATCACCGATTGACTTTCCCGCGCAGTGTAATCCAGAGAAAATCCCGCCATCTCGACCACCGGGTTTGACATCGCCGCCGGGTTTTGAACACTGTCCGTATGTACGAAGCCACAGGAAAAATGAAATGGATCGGAACCACCCAGAGTTTCCCGAGTGGCTTCACCAAGCGTGAATTCGTGGTCACCACCGCGCACGACAAATACCCGCAGGACATCAAGTTCGACATGGTGAAGGACAAGTGCGCGCTGCTCGATGGATTCGAACTCGGCCAGGACGTTCAGGTCAACTTCGACATCCGCGGCCGGGAGTACAACGGGAAATACTTCGTTGACCTCTCGTGTTGGAAGCTCCAGGCCGCCGACGGCTCGGCACCCAGCTCCGGAGGCGCCGCCTCCGCCCCGGCCCGTCGTCAAGCGCCGGCCGCCGCAAGCAACGAACCTTCCGCCGCCGACCTCCGCAGCGGTGACGACTTCGACGACGACGAAAGTCCGTTCTGATTTCCAACAATCCCGGCCGGCGGGGGCTGTTAGCCGCGTTGCCACCTCGTTTTCCTTGCCCGCTTCCGGCCTGCCGCGCACTCTCCGCGCGTGGGCGACGAGCTGGAAGAGAATCCGATGAGTGAACTGCTGCGGGCGCTGGACGCGGCCGATTGCTCGGCCTTGCTTTCCGCCGCCGAGGACATCCACTATGCCGACCTTGCCAATCTCTACGAAAATCTCGACGAAGAGAAGCGCGACCTCCTCCTCAAGACCATCGGCCCGGAACTCGCCACCGATCTCGTCGCCGAACTCCCCTACCCGCTCATCGAGGGCGCGCTCAACCATTTCAAGCCCGCCCAGCTCCGGGTGCTGTTAGGCAATCTCTCGGACGACGACCGGGTGGACGTTTTCCAGGTCGTCAGCGAGGAGGCGCAGGTCCGGTTTTTCAGCCTGCTAGGCCCGCGCGACAAGGAGCTCACCCGCAACCTCCTCAAATACGAGGAAGACACCGCAGGTGGCCGGATGACCACCCACGTCGGCCGGATCACCGCCGACATGACGGTCAAGCAAGCCATCACCGTGCTGCGCCGCGACAAGGACGACGCGGAGACGCTCGCCCGCATTTTCGTGGTGGACGAGCAGGGCCGGCTCGTCGGCAAAGTCCGGCTGCGCGACCTCGCCTTCAGCACCTGGGACACGCCGGTCCACGACATCATGGAGGATTCGGACGAGTATGTGCTCGCGTCCGCCGACCAGGAAGAAGCCGCCCGCACACTTTCGAAATATGACCTCATCGTCCTGCCGGTGGTCGATGAATTCCACCACCTGCTAGGCGTCCTGACGTACGATGACGCGTTGGAAATTCTCCAGGAAGAGTCCACCGAGGACATCGAGAAACTCTCCGGTATCGGCGGCGAGCAATCCGAGGTTTCCTATCTGAACACCAGCGTCACCCTGCAATTCCAACGCCGCGTGTCATGGCTTGTCGGCCTGGCCTTCGTCTCGATCGGCTCGGGATACGTGATGTATCGATTCAGCGAGGTCTTGGAAAAAGCTTTCGTCCTCACCCTGTTCCTGCCGATGGTGGTGGCCGCCGGCGGCAACTCCGGCGGCCAGGCGGCCACCATGGTCATCCGCGCGATGGCCCTCGGCGAAATGAGCACCGGCAACGCCATGCGCATCGCCTGGAAGGAAGCCCGCACCGGCCTCTTGTTAGGACTGACGCTCGGCATCACGATGGCCGCCTTCATCAGCTTCATCCTTCCCTACCTGCAACAGGGCACCGGCGCTGACTTCGATTTCCTGCATCTCGCCTTCGCGGTGTCTCTCGCTCTAACTATCCAAGTCTTCTCATCAACAGTCCTCGGCGCGCTGCTGCCGATCTGTGCCCGCGCCATCAATCTTGATCCCGCCGTAGTGTCCTCGCCGTCGCTGGCGTCCACCGTTGATATTTCCGGGATGGTGATTTACTTCACCATCGTCGGTGCGGTTCTCCGCTTGCAGTGAGCGAGGCCCGGAGTGCGCGACGCTCTGCTCGCGCCTACGGCAGATGAAAGCTCTGCTCCATGCGGCGCGGAGCTCTTCCTCTCCCCTGCCACACAAAAAGCTCCGCCTCGCATCCGTTAGAGCCGGAGCTACCTGGGCGCAAGCAGAGCGTCGCGCACTCCCGGATTCGGGATTGTCCTCCGCGAATTGGAGTGATAGACAATGCGCCACCATGAAACCCATCGCTCTCATAACCCTGCTTGCTCTGCCACTGCTTCATGCCCAAAACGCCGCTCCCGTCGATCTGGAGGCCCGCCGCCAATCGGTCGTCGATTTAAAAACCCACATCGCCGCCCGCGAGGAACGGCTCAAGGAAATCACCGCTGACATCCGCGCGCTCGATGACCGCAACGAGAAGCGCATCGACTCCATCGTCGACACCCTCGCCACCCTCAAGGACTCCGAGTCCTCCAAGACCCGCATCAACGCCCTCAAGGGCGAAGTCATCGCCGGCCTGCGCAAATCCATCGGTATCTATCAGAGCAAACGCCGCGAGATTTTCGAGCACCTCCGCCACGACAAGTCACCGGCGGTGCAGGCCCTCACCGGTGATCTGGAGAAATTCGATGCCCGCACCGAGAAGCGCATCGAGCAGATCGTGGAACTCGCCAAGTCCATGCCTGTGAGCCAGGACGTCGAGAAATATGAATCCGCCGGCATCAACTATCGGAACGGCTGGTACGAGGAAACCACCCGGATCAGCGACGAGTGGAGGCAGAACCGCCGCCAGGGAGTCGCCACCGAGAAGAGCCTGCGGGAGATCCGTGAAGCACTTGAGAAGGCCATCGCCTCATTGGAATCCCGGCAAGCCGCCACTGCCGGACTGCTCAAGGACACCTCCATCACCGCAGCCGAGCGTGCGATCCAGGAGCAGGAACTCGGCCGCATCGACGCCATGCTCGAAAGCCGGCGCCAAGAACTCGTCCAACTGGCCCTCCCGTCAACCACCACAACAGCCACCGTGGATACCAGCGCGAGTGAAACCACGACCACCTCGTCCAACCCGGCAGCCCAGGAGACCGCCGTCGAGATGAAACATCTGCTCGACGACTCCCGCAAGGACATCGCCGCCGATTTCTGGACCATCTTGCGCAAATACGACGAAGCCGCCGCGGAGCGCGACAAGATCATCGCCCTCAAGGCCAATCTCGAAGCGCGCGAAAAATGGCTCGCCGAGCACTCAGCTGGCGAGGAGAGATCGAAATAGGACCCAACGCCCTGGCATTTGTTAGATGTTGCGAACGCCCACTTTTCGCTTCCGTTTCTTAAACTGGTTCTTTGGTCGGAGGATTGCCGTGGTACTCCACCTTCTGGAGTCGGTGGCTCGAAATAAAACCAGCCACGCTTTTGGCAGCGGCGCCTCAACCGGATACCAACACGGGCGGCAATCGAAGAACCGCGGCATTTACTCACAAACAACCCATTTCCGTCGTTTGAATAATTTCCCCTTGTCACCTGCTTCCCTCATGGTATCACTGCCGCGGTAGTAAGTAGTTGCTTTTATTATCAATTACTTACACCCGCATTCTCATAGGTGTGTCCTCCAGCGCCGCTGTAGCTCAGGGGTAGAGCAATTCATTCGTAATGAATAGGTCGTCGGTTCGAATCCGACCAGCGGCTCCACGCCACCGTGCCCACTGAGCGTGCCAAAGTGACTCAATCAGAGCGCTTTGCAAGACCACCTGAAACCGATCGGTCGCGGCAGCTTGTAACTCGAAATTAACCGAAACGCCTCATTCGGTTGACGATTTCGGTGACAACGGCTTCTCGTTAGACAGGCCCGGGAGTATGGAGCGTGGCGAAGAAGCCTGCTCGACGCAATTCCAAGCCTTCAGCTTCGGGGCGCTGTGTCGGGCAAGCCCCATTTTCAATGACAGTCCTTACAGAAGCTGGGTCTCGACGAGCAGCTTGTAGGTGCCGCCTTTGGCGATGAGCTGGTTGTGGGTGCCGCTTTCCACGATGCGGCCGTGGTTGAAGACGAGGATGTTGTCGGCGTGCCTGACGGTGGAGAGGCGGTGGGCGATGACGAGGCTGGTGCGGCCGGTCATGAGGCGTTCGAGGGCTTCGTTGACCTGGCGCTCGCTCTCGGCATCGAGGGCGGAGGTGGCTTCGTCGAGGAGGAGGATGCGGGGGTTGGCGAGGATGGCGCGGGCGATGGCGATGCGCTGGCGCTGGCCGCCGGAGAGCTTGGTGCCGCGCGGGCCGACAAGGGTGTCGTAGCCATCCGGAAGGCGGCTGATGAAGTCGTGGGCGTTGGCCATTTCCGCGATG
>JBGSOI010000213.1:0-9051 GCA_041739215.1 Akkermansiaceae bacterium | reverse complement strand
TTTCTCCTAGCCTTCCTTCCCCGGAAAGGTCACCCTTCTCCGAGTTGGCTTCAGATGGTAGTTTGTTCATTTGCATGTTCTGGTATTCCTACAGGGGACTTGAACCCCATTTACAACGTGCCCATGCTGGGCACACACAAGTCGTGCCGCACCAACCGGCATAAGCTCTTCATTTTCATTTCAACATCACTTCAACCGCGCCGGTGGGCGCACATCAAACGTTATGCCAAGAAATTCCAAGCATGCTAAGTCCTACCTTCAGCGGATTATTGGCACGTCCACCAAGCGCATCTATGTCGTGCTTGGGGAGCAGTTTTCGTCGTTCAAAGAACCTTCGTATTCCACCCATCCAGATACATACTCGTTCCCATTTGACCGTTCGAGGCTCTTACCAGTAAGCCCAGGCGTGTTTCCTTCCGATCCTTTTGCGCTGCCGATTGGAAAAGAGCGCGAAAGAGGGCCGAACGTGATCAAGGTCTTTTCAAGAGCGAAGGACGCTATCAGATTTGTATCTTGCTGCAACTTGGATAGCGCCATTACGCTGGTGTATGAACGAATCCAAGAGGACTGGGTGCCTGCGGAAGATCAATCGGCATTCGACATAGACTGGTGAACTCAAGATGGCATAGCAAGTCATGACACATCAACCGGCCATAATCTTTTCAGATTCAATTCATTCTCCTTTCATCCGCGCCGGTGGGTGAACATCTTACGTTAGCCAAGAAAAATTCCCTGATGGAGAACATCGCCGAAAAGCACAAATCAATTACTTTAAAGAAGTTCAGTTGGGGGGCTGTTGCTTACTTCAGTGATAAACATAAGGATGACCGCGAGTGGGATTCCCTTGGGCGTATGGCATCAATTCTTGATGCCGCGAGTGATGATCCGGTGCCTGTTTATGCGGTGATAGGTGAGAGTCCGGACTTTGCTATTTACGATTCTTCGCGAGCGCGAATTTCGGGATGTGAGGTGACCGAGGTGTTAAAGCCCGGATACGAGAGACATAGGTTCCACAAGGAAGACGCATTGAAGCCACGAGGGACTTACTACGGGATGCCAGAACAGTTCGACGATCAGTGGGAGCCTTACGAAGATTCTAAAGAAGAAGGCTTTGATGTCGTATGCCGCCGACTCGTGGCTGCTAGTGTATTACGACATCGGAATACTTGATAAGGCGGATTGGGAGACGCCATTTCATGTGCGATTACTAGCAGAATTCGATTCGACGCGCCTGAATATCGCCGACGACGATTACGCGAGATTCGCAAGGATCCTTGTTCTCAGCCCGGATATGCGGTGTCTTACCGAGGTTTATCGGAGCCATCCCTATTGATGAAGTCTAACAATCTTCGCTATGATAATCCCACCAGCCGTTCAGTTTCGATGATTCTCCGTGACCACAACCCCAACCCAGTGATCGAGGCTCGCACTATCTGGTAGAAAGCATGCGCTCATCACTTGCCAATAAATCAAAACCATCCAAATCCAATGAAAGCAAAATCGGTAATTCTTATCCTATGCGCGAGCATCGGGAGTGTAGGTGCGAAGCCCGCCTTGATTCCAGTTTCTCCTGGAGTCGAGAGAGACTTCAAGAGTGAGTATGGAGGCAAAAGTCTCAAGGCGGCGCTTCTGAATGCCGGTGCGCCCATCGAGGCGACGGACACGGTGCGCTACGAATCGAAGTCGATCGCCCTGGCCGTCGAGGCTGACAAGAACACGGTCGAATACATCCGGGCTTTGATTTCCGAATTCTACAGTCGGAGACCCGTGCAGCGGAACAAGGTGGAGGTTGCACAGAAGTTGGTTGGCAGGACGGCGGACCTCGGCAACGTCAAGTTCCACGGAGACGAGCAGTTCGGTGCGATCCGGTTCGAGGCAGATCACATCGCTGTCGGACTCAATCGAAAAGGCGCGCGAAGTGCCGACCTCCGTTGGGCGGTCTCCAGCAAAGGAGACATTCACGTCCGGCATACCGATGGTCGTTTGCTCCTCACCGGGAATCTCAACGCGCCCGGTAACCTGGTTTTCACGGTTGCCAAGCAAGCCAAGGCATACGACATCGCTTTGCAACCCCGTTGAACATCCCACGGCGACAAGACGTCCCTCCTAACGCCTGGCCTGTCACCGTAAAACAAGCGGGTGCATGGTCCGCTGGCTGTAAGCGTGTCATGGGAAGGTTCATTCCCCATTGGCCGAAGGCAGGGATCGACCTCCGGGCGGTCCGCGAGAATGAGAGGTGAATGGTCGCTCATGGACGGTTCATCGAGCGTTTCATGCGCAGATTCATTCGCTTCCCATTCGCCGGACCTTTGCGGAGAAAGGTCCCTGCCATTTTTCAGACCAGCCTGTTAGCAACCGGCACGTAGCGATAGCCGACGCCGCGGACGCTTTGGATGATCATTGGGTTCGCAGGGTCGCGTTCGATTTTTTTCCGCAGCAGGAAAATGTGTTGATCGAGCGTCCGGGAGTCCGGGAAATAATCGAGACCCCAGCAGGCATCGAGAAACGCGTCGCGGGAAACGGCCTCGCCGCGATGGTTGTGGAGCAGGCGCAGCATGGAAACCTCACGGGGTGTTAGTTCGATGGTTTTCCTCTCTCGCTCGGCAACCAGCGCGCGCGGCCGGACAGTTAGATCGTCGAGCGCGAAGTGGTCGCTCGCATCCTTCGGGGCACCGCGGCGGAGGGCGGCACGGATCCGGGCCATGACCTCGCTGCGGGTGAACGGCTTGCGGATGAAGTCGTCGGCCCCGAGATCGAGGCCCACGACCACGTCGATTTCCTGGCTCTTGGCGGATAGAAACAGGATCGGAATTTCCCGGTCACTCGCGCGGACGCGGCGGCAGACTTCATAGCCATCCACGCCGGGCATCATGATGTCGAGGCAGAGGAGATCGGGCTTTTCCGCGCGCCACAGACTGATCGCCTCGCGCCCGTCCGTCGCGCGGAGGGTGGTGAAGCCTTCGCTCTCGATGCAGGTGGCAAGGGCATCGAGCGTGAGCGGATCGTCTTCGGCGATGAGGATGTTCATGCGGCGTGGGTTTCGGAAAAGATCGCGATGGCGGGTGGCGTGGGGATGCGGAGTCGGAAAGTCGCGCCTGTCTCGCTCTCCAGCAACTCCAGCGTGCCGCCCATCCGCCCGGCGAGATCGCGGCCGATGGCGAGGCCGAGGCCGGTCCCGCTGGCACCTTCGTTGGTGCTGTGGAGCACGCGTTCGAACGGCGTGAACACCCGCTCGCGGGCCGCGGCGGGAATGCCTGGGCCGCGGTCCGAGATTTCGAGAATCAGGAAACCACTGTCTAACTGACAGTCGAGCTTCAGCCAGTGGCCGGTGGCGGCGTATTTCTCGACGTTGGAAATCAGGTTGCCGGTGATCTGGCTGAGCGCGTCTGGATCGAGAGTGACGGGAGCGCCGGCATCGATGCGGGTTTCGATTTCTATCAAACGGCGCTCCAGCGCGGGGCGGAAGCTTTCGAGCGTGCGGTGGACGATTTCCCCGGGGATGCAACGGGCGGGTTTCAGTTCGAGCGTGTCGCGCTCGCGGCGGGAGAACGTCAGGACATTGGCGACAAGACGCGAGAGCCGCTCGATTTCCTCGGCGACGAGGCCGAGGCGGCGGCGGGCTTCGTTAGGGCGGGTTGATAGAAATTCCGTGGCGAGATCGACATTGAGCGAGAGGTTCGTCAAGGGCGTGCCGAGTTCGTGCGAGACGCGGTTGACGAAGGACACGCGCTCGGCGGCGAGCTTGAGCGCGCGTTTCTGTTGGAGATAAAGCAACACACCGGAAATCCCGAGGATCAGCGCAACGGCGGAGGCCGTGGCGAGGGTGGACGGATCATGGGTCCGGCTGACAACAAGGCCGTCCCAAGCGCGGATCTGCCAATCGCCGAAAAGCGTGCGGGTCGGGATGATCGACGCCGCGGGACCATGCCGCTCCGGGCCGATGGTGACGACGGCGGGTCCATCCGACGGCTCGATCTGCACGCGCTCGCCGGCCTCGCGGAGGGGAGTCAGAGGTTTGCCGAGCCAGCCGGCAAGATGGGTGGTGGTGCGCGCGCGGACTTTGGCTAGATCGACGAGAATGGCGACGAGGACTCCGGGTTCGGGTTGGCGGCAGTGAAGGCGCAGGTTCGGATCGGGCGTGGATTGCCAGGTGCCGTTCAATGGCAGGCCGCGGTCGAGCAGCGCGGCGTCGAGCACCACCGCGTTCGCCGGATCGAGCGGGCGTTCGCGGTTTTCCAGTTGGATTTCCGGCAGCCGACCGGATTCGAACGGTGGCAGGATGGAGAAATCCTTGCCGTTTTTACGAAAGACCCGGATGAGCCGGATCCCGGTATATTCCTTAGCCAGGACCGCCACCCGGGCCGGCTTCTCATACAGCGTGCTTTCCGCCAGGAAATCCAGGTAGCTGAGGTAAAACGTATCCAGCCGGACCAATTCGTCGCGAAACGATTCCGCCAGATCCAACAAGCGCCCGCGGTCGGCGGGGGTGCGGGATTCCACGTCACGCCGCGCGATGCGTTCGCCGCCGACCATCACGAGGATGGCGGCGGCGAGCATGGGCAGGATGGTGACGAGGGCGGGCCGCATCAGGGTTTGGGGAGCGTTGCGGTCACGAAAGCAAACCAAACGCGGTTTGCCGAGTCCGGATCAACCTTTGAAATCGGTGGGCGGTTGATCGTGCCGAGAAGGTAGGGCTGGTTGATGAGAATGGCGGCGGCTGTGTTGATTCTTTGGGATTCAAAGACGGGCATCTCGACCGTGGATAGTCCCTGTCCCGAGGAGGAGCGGCCGACCAGTGCGACATGATCCGGAACAAGCCGGAGGTCCACAATTTTTCCGGTCATGTCGAGAGTCGGCTCGCATTCAAACACGACGCCGGTGTTGCGAGTCTCAAATGAAGTGGGTGTCGCTGGCGTTTTAACTCCCTCAAAGGACCCCAAATCCGGGGCCTTTTTGAGTTTTTCGGTGTCCGGAACGGGTGTTGGCACGTCCTTCACATCCGGAGGCACGATGGCAACTCCGACCGCATTGGGCAGCTCGGGTGGCTCGAATTCCGTGGGATAGATCTGCTCGCTGATGCTCTCCGTGGTTGCCTTTTGCCCGGACTTGGCGCGCAGCACGGTGAATGATTCCTGGCGGGCGGTTTGCTTCTCCACCGCGGCGATGAGGCGGGTGTAGAGATCCGCGTCCGATGTCAGTTCGCGCTGGAGTTTGGCCGCCATGGCCAGTGGCAGCGAAAACGTCTCGTAGCAGACAGAGATGTTCGCGGGTCCCTTTGTCTCGGCGGCAGCGTCCCCCACTTTGGGTTCGCGGAAGGGGTCCGCCGAAGTTTCCTGAGCGTGCAGGGTGGCAAGGGCGAGCGTGGCGATGAGGAGTGAGTGGAGTTTCATAACCCGGCCACTCTGGCAGATCGCACTGAGCGAAGTGTCAAAAGATTGTCATAGATTGGGGATTCTTGCAGTAGCCCTCATCCTCCAATCGGGTGACAGTGCCGGCGTCCGCCGGCGGAGTTTAATGGTTGGACCACAAATTCATGCATAACTCAAATCGCTCCGTATTCCCCGCCGCGCTGATCTTCGCGGGCATGCTGCTGGCCGCGCCGGCGTGGGCCCAAAGGCAGATGGAATCTCTCGACCGCGGCGTAGTCGCGGTGCGCCAGGACGCGGAGAAAGTCTATGTCGGCTGGCGTTTGCTCGGCACCGATCCCGAGCCGACCACCTTCAATCTCTACCGCGTCACCGACGGCAAGGCCGCGCGGGTGAACCCGGAACCCCTCGCCGGCGCGACCAATTTAGTCGATGAACAGGCTGGCAACGCGACTGAGTATTTCATCCGCCCGGTGCTCAAGGGAAAAGAGCTCGATACCAGCGAAAGCGGCAAGGTCTTGGACAAGCCGTTCATCGAATTCCCGATCCAGCCGCTCGAAGGCTACCGGGTCGGCGATTGCTCGACGGGCGATCTCGATGGAGACGGGCGCTATGAGATCATCGTCCATCGCACATCCAAGGGCCGCGACAATTCCTTCAACGGCATCACCGGCACCCCGGTGCTCGAGGCCTATCAGCTCGACGGCAGCTTCCTCTGGCGCATCGATCTCGGCATCAACATCCGCGAGGGCGAGCACTACACCCAGTTCATGGTCTATGATCTCGACGGCGACGGCCGGGCGGAAATCGCCTGCAAAACAGCGGACGGCACCAAGGACGGCACCGGCAAAATCCTCGGCGACAAGGACAAGGATTGGCGCAACATGGAGACAGGCACCCAGCGATACGGCCGCGTTCTAACCGGCCCCGAGTTCCTCACCATCTTCGACGGCAGGACCGGCGCCGCGCTCAAGACCGTCGATTACATCCCGAGCCGCGACCCGATCGACGGCTGGGGCGGCAACGGCGGCAATGGCGGCAACGATTCCTATGGCAACCGCTGCGACCGCTTCCTCGCCTGCGTCGCCTATCTCGACGGCAAGCGCCCGAGCTTGGTGATGTGTCGCGGGGTGTACGGCCGGACCGTCCTCGCCGCGTGGGATTGGCGCGGCGGCGCGCTGACCTCGCGCTGGGTGTTCGATTCGGGCATCGGCCACCCGCCCTACACCGACGTCTCGCCGTACTCCGGCATGGGTGGCCACGGCATCGGCGTCGCCGACGTGGATGGCGACGGCAAGGATGAGATCGTCTATCAGGGCATGACCGTCGACGACAACGGCAAGGGCCTCTACTCCACCGGCCGCCGCCATGGCGACGCGGTTTACGTGGGCGATTTCGATCCCGAACATCCCGGCCTGGAGGTCTATCTGATTTCCGAAAACGAGGAGGACACCGTCCGCTTCAAAACCCCCGGCGCGGGCCTCCACGACGCCCGGACCGGCAAAATCCTCTGGTCCCACAGCCCCGGCGTGGACTTCGGCCAGGGCATCGTCGCCGACATCGATCCCCGCCACCCCGGTGCCGAAGTGTGGGGCGGACCCAGCCCGCTGCGGAACATCCAGGGCAAGGAAATCGGCCCGAAACCGCCGCTCGCCGGCTGGGCGATCTGGTGGGACGGCGATCTCCTGCGCGAGATTTACGGGGGTCTCACCATCTTCAAATGGGACCCGGAAAAGGCCGAGCAAAAGCAGATCTTCGCCGCCGAGCCGCCATTTCCGCAGCGTCGTCGCTTCCGTGGCGGCAATCCCAATCTAACCGCCGACCTCTTCGGCGACTGGCGCGAGGAACTCGTCCTGCCCGGCCCCGAAGAGAAAACCCTGCGCGTTTACACCACCACCCTTCCGACCACGCACCGCATCACCACCCTGATGCACGATCCCCAATACCGGCTCTCCGTCGCCTGGCAGAATGTCGCCTACAACAAGCCGCCGAATCCAAGCTTCCACCTCGGCGAGGGCATGAAAACAGCCACCCGTCCGGCCATCGAGCTCACTGCGGTTCCCAAGGTCACTCCTGCCAAACCGGTGGCTCGTTAGACGCGGATCCCGACACTGTGCACATGGCGACGCGGAGCCGCGAAGGCTACTGGCGGACTCGTCCCGCCATAGCGAGCGGCGACTGCGGATGAGCCAGAATGAAATCGTGCGATTCGCGCTCAACAACCGTTGGTTAAACGAACATGGAATTCCCGATCTGCGAGCCATCTGGATCGTGCTTCACTGCGGGTCTGATGCCCGAATCTGATTGGACCGGCCTGAACGGAGCCGTAAGCAGGGTGGTGTGGGACCCGGGAACTAACTACTCACGGGGACCCGATTAGCCACTTATTCATTTGGGCGCCTTTGCGTTTTCTATAGTAAGTCCTTCGCTGAGGATCCTGCTGTGGGCCAGATCTACCGAATGCCATCGGTGCCGCCCATCGACCAGGAACTTCGCAAGAATCCTCGCACCGTCGTTGGACACCGCTCCAAGCTCGGAAAGCCGCCAGGCCGCATCGCCGAAAAGCTTCTGTCCGGATTCCAACACACGGCCAATCTTCACGTTTTTCCCATCTGGTTGAACCCGCAGCAAGGCCGCGAAGTCGGAACCGGATCCAGTGCTCTTCATCACAACCAGAACCAAGGTTTTGCCGTCTTCGCTCAGAACGGCAGCCTTGACAAACTCAGGGGCATTCAGTCGGAACACCTCTTGGCCTCCATTCAGAAGAAAGGTGGTCGATTCTCCCCACATTCTGAGATACAAGACCGCTGTTTGCCCGAATTGCCAACTTGCAGGTCCCTTCAAATGATCAACGAAATCCATTGAAGTCTTGTACGGCGGGACGACACGTTCGCGCGGCTTCGGCTCTTCTGCGTTGCTGAACGACGCGAGAACCAGTGCCAGACTTAAAATGGCTTTAGGGATACAGTTCATTTTGGACTATCAGTGTTGTACATTCTTGGGTCAAGGTCGCGGAAATCGATCTAATTGACCAGACTATTTTCCGGCTTGGAGATGTAAGGCGTGGAGCGCGAGGAATTTGGAGAGGCTGTTGCGGATGCTTGAGCTCCTTGGCAGGCAAACGGACCGGGCACTTTTTCGGGCGATGAGTTAGATGTGATATTTACCTTAACCATCGAGAAGCTAAGTCCGGAGGACTGGAAGAGGATCTTCGGGATGAACTACGATAGATGATCGATGAAGGTTTCTTCCGTTCATCGACCGCTGATCATCCTTTATCAATCGCATTTCTCTCACTCGACCCAGCGCTCCGCCCAGCCGGTGGGTAGGCGGACGGGTTTGCCTTCTGGCATCTGGACGAGGGCTAGCGCTTGGCGGGCGGCGACGAGGAGCGCGCCGTCCGACTCGCGAACCATTTCAAAGGCGCACCAGAAACGGGCGCGGGAGATTTCATGGAGCCTGCCGCGGATGAGCAGCCAATCGCCGAGTTTGGCGGGGCGCTTGTAGTCGATCTCGGTGCGGGTGACGACCGGGTAAAGGTGCGTCTGCGACATGGTGCGGAGGTCCATACCCATTTTCGCGGCGAGGCGCGTGCGGCAGGTCTCGATCATCCGGAGGTAGGCGATGTTGTGGACGACCTGGCCGCAGTCGGTGTCGAAGAACATGACTTCTTCGCGGGTTTCCA
>JBGSOI010000199.1:0-8997 GCA_041739215.1 Akkermansiaceae bacterium | reverse complement strand
GCCGAGCTGGAGGAGGAAATCGGTGCCAGCCTGTTCGACCGCTCCCGCCGCCAGGTCCGCCTGACACCCGCCGGCGAGGCGATGCTGCGGGAAGCGCGGTTGTTGTTCGAGCGGGTGGAGGATTCCATTCGCCGCGTCCGGGAAACGGCTCGCGGTGAGACCGGCGAGCTGCGCGTCGGCTATATCGGCCCGCCCACCCAGCCTTTCCTCGGCGCGTTGCTGAGGGAATTCCGCGAACAACACCCCGGTGTGAATCTCCTGCTGGAGGAACGCACCCCGGAACGCGTTTGGGAAATGGTTTCCAAGGGCCGGCTTTCCATCGGCTTCACCCGCCCCGTCCGCTCCCACGACGACGCCGCCGGCCCGCAGTCGCGGCTGTTATTTGAGGAACGCCTCCACCTTGCCGTCCCCGCCGATCACCTGCTCGCCAGCCGCACCTCGCTGCGCTGGCGCGACCTTTCCGGGTTGCCGCTGATCCTGCTCGCCCGCCGCGAAGGCGCCGGGTCGTACGATGCCATCCTCGCCGCTTGTCATGAGGCCGGTGTCACCCCGGAAATCATCCGCACCCCCAGCCTGATGGGCACACTGCTCCAATATGTCGAAGCCGGAACCGGCTTCGCGGTCGTCCCGGACTGCGCCCGCAACGAGGGCAGCAGAGCGGTCCTGATTCCCCTCACTCCCCGCCGGACGATCCCGCTGGTCCTCGTCTGGTCGCGGGATACGGACAACCCTGCCGCCGATGCCTTCCTCCGCCACGTCCGCGCCTGGCAGGCGGGCGGCCGGCTCGGGAGGGGTGTGCGCTGAAGAAGGTGCCTCTTTGATAGAGTTGCCGTGCTTCGCGGGACTTTTCAAACGGGCGGCGGCACTGCATGCTCCGGCCAATGAGCGTCGCGTTCGAATTCCCGGCTTTCCTAACCGCATTTCGCGAGGCCGCCGGGGCGGCGGGTTTCAGGGAGACTTTGTTAGCCGGGCTGGAGGCCGGGCAGCTGGTCGCCTGGGAGCGGCCGGGAAGCGGCCCGCGCGTCTATCTATCGGCCGGCATCCACGGTGATGAACCAGCCGGACCATTGGCATTGTTAGAGCTGTTGGGCTCGGGGTTTTTCGCCGCGGATTGCCATTGGCTGGTCTGCCCCGCGCTCAATCCTTCGGGGCTGGCCGCGGCCACGCGGGAGAATGCCTGCGGCGTCGACCTGAACCGCGATTACTGGCTGCGCGGCACGCCGGAAGTCCGCGCCCACGCGGCGTGGCTCGACGCGCTGGCCGTCCCGGACCTGTTCATTTCCCTGCACGAGGATTGGGAATCGGCGGGCTTTTATTTCTACGAGATCAACCTGCACAAGGACGATCCGGACCGCGCCCGCCACATCCTCGACGCCGTCAGGCCGTGGTTCCCGCCGGAGCCGGGACCGGAGATCGACGGCCACGAATCCCGCGAACCCGGCTGGATCTATCATGCCGCCGAGCCGGACCTGCCGGAAGGCTGGCCGGAAGCGATCTATCTGGCAAAACTGGGCTGCCCGGTTTCCTTCACTTTCGAAACACCGAGCCACGCCGCGCTTGATAAAAGAGTCGCCGCCCATGTGGCCGCGGTGCGGGCGGTGGTGAGCAAAATCATTTCTCCGCGATAGGCCGCACCGCCCAAGGCCAGCGGAAATTCGAGGGGCCGATGGAGCAAGGCCGTTCCACATCGGGTCATTTGGTCCTTGGACTTTGCCCGGACAATGGCTACAGACTCCGGCGTTTTCTCGAAAAACACCGTCCGGCACAGCGCCGTGAGTGGCCGGCACCCTAGCAATCACTTGGAACCCACCCATGAAACCCCACCTCGCTTTCATCACCGCGCTCCTTCCCGCGGTGCTTTGCGCCCAGTCACCGGTCGTCGATCGCGATGGCGACGGGCACTCCGATCTCTGGCAGATCTTCCACGGCATCCCGAGCGCCAACGGCAGCGACGACTCCGATGGCGACGGCATTTCCGACGACGATGAGGAAAAAGCCGGCACCAATCCGTGGTCGGGCGAATCCCGGTTCCGGATCGACCCGTTTCTTTACACACCGACCTCCGCAACGAGCGGGCAGGTGACGTTTGGCTGGGAGGCCTACGCGGGGAAGGCCTACCAATTCCAGCGCTCCGGCGATCTTGGTGCCGGCCCGTGGACCCATTTGGGCGCACCGGTGTTGCCGCCCTCCACCGGCGCGACCGCCAGGACTTTTTCACTTTCCGACAATCCCGCACGCCGGTTTTTCCGCGCGGGAGTGTCGGATACCGACATCGACGGCGACGGCCTCTCGGGGTTTGAAGAACACCTGATAGGCACCTCGGATCTCACGGCGAATTCCGGCGGAACCAGCAAGCCGCCCGATGTCATTGCCGCCGCGGATTGGGCCCATTCCAACGACCTCGGCCTGTCCACCGGCAAACCGCTGCCGAATCTCCGGGAGGTGGACGTGGCCTACATCCGCGAGTATTCCGGCACCGGCCGTCCTGACGGCGCGGACCTTGTAACGGCGACCGGCACCGGCGCATGGCACCAGCTCACAAGCTGGCGGGTCGGCGCCGGGCCGAATCCGGTCCAGCTCGCCACCACCCCGCCGGTCGAGGGCCACCACCCGCAAGTCCACCTGTTGTCCCCACCGGCGAACGCGGCCGTGCCGAAATTCATCACCGGCCGCATCGCCGTGGACGGCAACCTCTGGCTCTCATGCCGCTCGATCACCTCTCTAACCGGATCTTTCATCCATCACAAGACCCTCGGCTATGGCAAGAACGCCGGGCTCAAGGTGCTCGAGTTCGACCTCGCCCACCGCACGTTTTCCACCCGGACCGAGGGCATCACCCGTTATCAAGTGCTCACCGCGGTGGTCGCCGAGCCGACCGGCGGTGGCTCGCGATCGCTGCGCGTCATCGTCTGGAACGTCAACCCGGCGACGGGTGCGATTTCGGCCGCGAACGACTCCGGGCCGTTGACCGCGCCCGCGCTGGCGAGCGTGCCGCGGGTGCGGATCACCCGGATCTCGGGAAACCAATTCGAGCTCATTTACTCGAATTCCGTTGGTCAACAGTGCCACCTTCCGCTGTGGACTAGCGACAATGGCAGCATCTCTTCCCAGTTCGGGATTCCGACCGTCCGCGACATCCGGGGCAACAGCGGCGTCTCCCACGACCGCGAGGATTCCGCCATCACCGGTCTAACCACCAGCGGCTATGCCACGGCGATCCGCGAACCCGGTGGTCGGTTGCGGCTCGCCGTCTGGGACCGCCGCCCGGATTTCTACACTCCGGATACCTACGCCACTCATCTGCTTGCCGACGATTCGTTGGACCTCAACCCCGCGCCCGGAATCGGGCTGGCCACGCCGGTGCTAACCGATTCCTTCGATGGCAATGCCCAGGCGGGGGAATGGCTCGCGCAGGCGATGGCCACGGGGGATTTCAATGGCGATGGCTCGCCGGATGCCGCCCTCAGCGCTCCCCGCCGCGACTTCGACGGGCTCACCAATCCCGGTGGCATCTTCATCCTGCACGGTTCGGTGAACGGCATGGAAAACCGCGAGTATGTGGAGTTCTGGCATCAAAACGACGACGGCGTCCTGGGCGTTTCCGCGGACAATGACAACTACGGCTCCGCCCTCGCCTCGGGCGATTTCAACGACGACGGCAACGACGACCTCGCCATCGGCATCCCCGACAAGGACATCTCCGGCAAGGCGGGAGCCGGCACCGTGCAAATCCTTTATGGCACACCGTTCGGTCTATCAGCCACAGGCGACCAGCTCATCACGCGGGACTCGCTGGGACAGCTTTCGGTCGCCGGCGACGATTTCGGGCGCGCCCTCTGCACCGGGGATTTCAATGGCGATGGTCACGCAGACCTCGCCATCGGCGCTCCAGGTCAGGATGTCAGCGGCGAGTCGGACGCGGGTGCGGTGCACGTTTTGTGGGGTTCGGCCAGCGGGCTGTCGCAGACCGGTAGCGAAATGTTTCACCAGGACTCGGCCGGTCTGGCAGGCGTGGCGGAGGTCGGCGACGGCTTCGGCCGGTCGCTCACCGCGGGAGATTTCAATGGCGATGCGAATGCCGACCTTGCCATTGGCGTGCCCTTAGAAGACGTCGGCGCAGTCTCGAATGCAGGCGCGGTGCAAGTGCTTTATGGCAATGGCGCCAGCGGCTTTTCCGCCAGCAATCTCATCACCCGCAACGGCTTCGAGGGCGGCAGCGACATCCAGGGCACGCCCGCCACCGGCGACAACTTCGGCTGGAGTCTCGCTGCGGGTGATTTCGACGATGACGGCGCGCAAGACCTCGCCATCGGCGTCCCGGGCGACTCCGCGCTGGGGACGGACAGCGGGGCGATTCATGTCCTGTACGGATCGATTTTCGGCCTAACATGGTTCGACAATCAATTCATCCGCCAGAGCGGCTCGCTGCCCTACGCATCCTCGCTGCCCGGCTCGGGCGAGGCGTTCGAGGACCTCGGCTGGAGCCTCGCGACCGGCGATTGCAATGGCGACGGCTTCACCGACCTCATCGCATCCGCCCCCGGCGAGGAAGTGGGTGGGAAAAACGACGCGGGCATGTTCTTTGTGATCCACGGCTCCGCCTCCGGGCTAGAACCCGCCTACGCCGAGACCTTCCACCAGGACTCCGTCCGCACCGAGGACGGAAATGAACAATCCGCAGACAGCGCCTCCGCCGCTAACGACAAATTCGCATTCTCGCTCTCCTGCGCGGACTTCAACTCCGACGGCGAGGCCGACGTGATCGCCGGCGTTCCGCGCAAAGACAAGGATGAGAACGAATTGGATACCGGCGGCGCTCATTTCTTCCGCGGCACCACGCGAATCGAATTCGGCAAGCCCATCGGTCTGACGCTGGCCGGCGATTTCATGTGGACGCCGAAAACCCGCGAGGTCGTGCGCGGCATCGTCACCGATCTCACCCGCGAGAACGCCGGCGGCGCGGGAGCGGGCAAGCTTTATTCCGCCAACGAATTCCTCCCCATCGTCCACATGGCCAGCTCCACCAAGACGATGACGCTCCTGCTCGCCGTGGAGGCCATCGAAAATGGCGACGCCGCACTCGACGACGACGTCCCTTTCAGTGAGCTCGCCGGAACTACCGGCGGCAGCACCCTGGATGCCTACGACCCTAACGGCAACCCGCTGCTGGATGAGGATGGCGACAATTATTCACTGTTCGTTCCCGGTGACACCATGCCGCTGCGGCTGCTGCTCGCAGCCATGATGGGCGAGTCCTGCAATCGCGCGTCTGTAGCCATCGGCCAGCATATCGCGGATCGGGTCAAGGGCGATCCGGACGATTTCGTCATCATGATGAACGAGCGCGCCGCGGAACTCGGCATGACCCAGAGCACCTTCGGCCATCCGGCGGGCGGCTGGGTCACGAAGATCCAGGACACCGTCACCCTCCAGCGAGAGGGCGTGAAGCATCCCTTGTTCGTGAAATTCGCCAGCTTCGAGCGCTATGGCGACGATCAACCCGAGGAAGTCCTCTGCGGCACCGACATCAATACCGCGGTGAAATGCAGCGGCCCGTTCGACCAGTTTACCAGCATGGACACCTACCCCGGCCGCTACTCCTGGAAGGGCGGAAACGGCAAACTCTGGTGGGGCTCGGGCCAAGCCAACTCGGTCCCGGCCGAGCCTTCCGCGTCGGTTTGCACCGAGTCCGGGGTGACCACCGCCCGTCGCATGGACCGCATCCTCGCCTCCTGCGTCCAGCAATCCGGCAACGGCGACATCGAAGTCCAGAACCTGCTGGACTATGGCTATCGCGAACTCTTCACCCCGGATCACCGCGATATGGAGCGGTTTCCGGAAGCCGGCGGCGTCGTTGGCCCGGACGGTCCGATCCGGGTGAAAAATTTCGCCATTGCCTCGTGGGACCGCCATGGCTGCACCGCCGTCATCGACGACTTCGAGGAACTCCGCCTCAACGTCTGGGCGCTCAACTACGCCGCCAACAGCGTCGTGCCCGCTGGCTTCGCGAAAAAATCCTTCACCCTGCAAAGCGGTGCCACCTTCGAGGAACCGGCCCTCGTCGATCTAACCAAGGTCCCCACCACCGCCGCCATCGCCGACTTCTTCACCGCCAACCGCTCTGGCGATGCCTTGGAGCTTGAAATCTGGCGCTCCGGGGAGGATCCTTGATTGCTTGGAAACCATCCGCCCAACACCATGAAAACCCTCACCGCCCCCCAACTCCGAGAATCTCTATCGGCCCAGACCAGCCCCCTGCTCCTGCATGTGCTGCCGGAGGAACATTTCGCGGCCCGCCACATCGCCGGGGCGACCTATGCCTGCTGCTACGAAACGGCGTTCCTGGTCAAAGTCCATCAGCTCGCTGCCAAGCTGGACTCCCCGCTCGTCGTCTATGGCGAGGGCGCGCCGTCGCTGGATTCCGCGGAAGCTGCCGCCACCCTCACCGCGGCTGGCTATTCCAACGTCGCCGATTTCCGCGGCGGACTGCGGGAGTGGGAGGCCGCCGGATTTCCGCTGGAGTCCCACGCGCCGCTGCCAGAGGCGCCGGTTTTGGACGGCCTGTTCGAGATCGACGTGGCAGCCAGCGTCATCCGTTGGACCGGCCAGAACCTTTTCAACTATCATGAGGGCACGCTGAAACTCGCCGCTGGAGCGCTGGTGCTCACCCAGGGAAAGCTGGGGAAAGGCGGATTCACCATCGACATGAATTCGATCGCCTGCGACGACCTGGCAGACAGCACGCTGAATGCAATGCTAGTCGCCCATTTGCGGACGAGTGACTTCTTCGAGGTGAACGAACACCCCACGGCCAGCTTCATCATGACCTCCGCCAACCCGATCCCGGATGCGACGGAGGGCCTCCCTAACCACACGATCACCGGCGACCTGACCATCCGCGGGCTGACTCGGGAACTCAGCTTTCCCGCCGTCATCGCCGCCGCGGATGCCGATCATGTCACGGCGCAGGCGCACGTCCAGTTTGACCGCACGCAGTTCGGCAGCCGCTACGGCTCGGGGAAATTCTTCGCCTTCCTCGGCAAGCACGTGGTCAACGATCTCATCCACCTCCATCTCAAGATCGTCGCCCGAAAAGCCGGGAACCAACCGGTTGTTGCCCCGCTCCGGAAAGCGCTCAACCACCTGTGAGGAGCGGCGGAACGCGTCCGCCGCCCATGGCATGTCGATGGGATGTGCTCACGCTTTTTCCAATGGCGGCGTCTCCACACCCTCGGCCACTTTTCCTTTCCCAATTCAAATATCCAAAATCAACAATCATCAATTGTTAATCCAGCTCTTCTCTTCCCCTCTCAGCATCCCACCAACCCGTCCAACGGGCTCTCCACTCCCAGACCATTCCCACCCGTCGCCACATGCAGGTAGATCTCCGTCGTGGTGATGTCCTCGTGCCCCAGCAGATCCTGGATCCTCCGCAAATCCGTTCCGTTCTCTAGTAGATGCGTCGCGAAAGAATGCCGCAACGCATGACTCGTCACCCGCTTCTCGATCCCTGCGGCACAAGCCGCGCGCTTGATCGCCTCATTGTAAACCTTGCCATGCAGATGATGCCGTCGTCGCGTGCCCGTCTCCGGATCTGTCGAAATCTGCCGTGCAGGAAACAACCAGAACCACTCGAACGTCTCCGCCGCCCGTCGGAATTTCCGCGCCAAAGCCCCGGGAAGATATACCCCACCATGCCCCGCTTCCTGGTCGCCCCGCCAGACCTCCCGCGCCCGCTCGATCTGTCTTGCGAGTTCATCCCGCAAGCTCTTCGGCAACACGGTGACCCGATCCTTGTTTCCCTTGCCCAGGCGCACCGTTACGGTCCCGCGCCCCACGTCGATATCCTGCACCCGCATCCGCACCAGCTCGGAAAGCCGCAACCCCGCGCCATACTGCAACCGCGCCGCCAGTTCGTATTGCATCCCCCTCTGATCCTGCTCCCGCAGTTTCTCAAACAACCGGGGCGTCTCCTGCTTTGACAGCACCACCGGCACCCGGGCCCCCGTCTCCCGCAGTCTCACCCCGAACACCGGCTTCTCCACTCCGAGCACGTGCTTGAAGAAGTGCGCCAGCGCATTGAGCGCCTGCCTCTGTGTTGAAATCGCGCAATCCTCATCCTCCACCACCGACGTCAGAAACCGGGTGGCCGTCGCGACCTGCATCACCGCCTGCTCCGACCCGGCGAACCTCGCATAGCGCGCCGCCCAAGCCCCGTAACACTGCTTGGTCCGCTCCGCCAAACCCCGCCGCGCACCCGACGAATGCACCGCCGCCCTCAAGCGTTCCGCCAGACTCCGGTGATCCGCTCCCGCCTCGGCACAAGCGCCAAGCCATTTCAAATACCACTGGATCGCGTCCGCCCACTGCTCCAATTGCCACTTTTCCCGCTCGCGGTCCTCCCGCAAAACCTCCGACCGCCAGAAAAACTTTGCCGCAGCTCGATCCGCCTTCAGTTCATGCCGCAGCCGGAAATTCTCAAACCATTCCAACAACACCAGAAATCCCGCCCGCTCCCGGTCGGACAATCCCCGGAATTCCGACAGGTCCTTTCTCCAACACCAGCGCGCTTTCGTCCCAGTCATGCGAAACCCATTAGGAAATTCATCAATCCGGGTCAATTGAAAAGTGTTCTCTTGAACAATCTTTTTCCATCCCGATCGGCAACCTCACCCTCGGATCCGCCTGTTGCCCGTTGATATCTGCTAGGTCATGCCGCCCGCGGTTCCCCAGGCCAGCGCGCTTGATATACGCACCCGCCTCCGAATAAAACCTTGTCAAATCAAGGGATTCTGACAATTTCCCCGAGGTAGGCTGCTGCCGGATATCACGTCCGCGGGGGCTACGAATAGAACTGTTCGGCCATGAAACTTAGAACCACAGCCGCGCTATTTGCCGGAACAGGCCTACTCGGGGGACTATATTTGCCATGGAACTTGTTGAATCAACAATCCACCAAGGCCGTAGCGCGCCCCTTGCAGAAGTCTCACGTGATTC
>JBGSOI010000112.1:0-3823 GCA_041739215.1 Akkermansiaceae bacterium | reverse complement strand
GGATACGGGATTTTTGACAACGGCGGCGGCGGCATTTTCAACAACAGCGGCACCTTCACCCGCAACACCGGTGCCGGCAACTTTTCCATCACCATTGCTTTCAACAACACCGGCACCACCAATGTGCAGACCGGCACCCTCTCGCTGCAAGGCGGCGACGGTGGCGGCACCACCGGCGATTTCAACGTGTCCGGCGGTGCCGCGCTCAAGTTCTCCAGCAGCTTCAACCTCGCCGCCAGCGCGGCCGTGGCCGGGGCTGGCACCGTGGATTTCACGGCCGGGACGATTGGAATTGATGGCTCACTCACGAGCGCGACGAAACTCTCCGGGGCCACCGTCAACTTCAACTCCAACAACTTGACGATTCCGTCGATCAATCAAACTGGGGGCATCCTCGGTGGTCCTGGCACAGTCGCCACGCCCGGCCTGCTGACCTGGAGCGGCGGGACGATGAGCGGGGCGGGCACGACCATCGCCAATGGCAATATCCTGATGGATAACAGCTCTGGGATTCTCTTGGGCCGCACGCTGAACAATCCCGCCGGAAAGACCGCCACCATGAGCAACGTCAGCTACCTCTATATGGGTACGGGCGCGGTCTTCAACAACGCCGGCACCTTCCTTGCTCAGAGCGTCCAGGATGGCTATGGGCTTTTGAACTGGGACGGCCTGGGTGCCACTTTCAACAACACCGGCACTTTCACCCGCAACAGCAGCGCCGTCAGCTTCGTGATGGGAAGCACCATCGTTTTCAACAACACCGGCACGACAAACGTGGAGACAGGCACGTTCAATCTGCAAGCCGCCACGGTCACGCAGTATTCATCCGACGCTCTCACGGCTGGCATTTGGTTCGTCGGCCCGGGCGCGCAGCTGAGTTTGCCATCGACGGACAATGGCGTGGTGACAAATCAAGCGGACATCACGCTGAGCGGCAGCGGGAGCGTCATTGTTTCAGGGTCTGCCAGCTCAACGTTGGAAAGCACGCTCACAACCAGCAGCGGCAAGCTGCGGGTCCTCGCCGGGCGCAGCTACACCGCGACTGCCGGAGCCTTTTCAAATACGGGAATCCTGCAGCTGGGTGGTGGCACCTACTCCAATGCCAGCGGCCTAACAAATGCCACCGGTGGCGAGATCTTCGGCTTCGGTGCCATCACCCCGCGGCCGACGAATAACGGAACAATTCGTTCGGCGGGTGGAGCCTTGGAATTTTCCAATGGCATTTCGGGAAGCAGTGGAACCGTCCAGATCGACGCGGACAGCTCGATGAACTTGAGTGCAGGCGCGGCCAGCGGCAGCAGTGCCGATTTTCTCATCCACAACGGGAGCACCGTGGGAAGCCTGGTGCTCGGCAACAAGACTTTCTCGGTGGGCATCGACTACACCAACGCGAACTTTGGCACCGGCAATAACTTCGCACCCCGCGCGAATGTGAGCGGCAGCGGCAGCATCTCGGCGGTCGGCGGCACAGGCCAGACCATCGGCGGCAGTGTCAGTTCGGGCGCGACCGCCACTCCGGCCATGAACTTCGGAAAGCTCCACATCGGAGCCGCCGCGACGCTCAACTATCAGATCAACAACACCGGGGCCAGCGGCTCGCGCCTGCGCGGGGCGATCCAGACAAATGTCAACGGCGGCAACCTCACCGACCCGCGCCTCAGCGGGACCGGCACCACGGCGGCCAATTTCGGCCCCATCCTGCCCGCCGGAAATTCCGGAAACCTGGCAGTCACTTTCACCGCCAGCAGTGCCGGCTCTCTAACCGGCCAAGCGCTCCGCGTGCTGAACAACTTCGACAATGTGGGGGATCAAACGCTCTCGATCACCGGTTCCGCTTACCGCTATGCCGCTCCCGGCGCTCACTCGCCCGCACCGGTCGTATTTGCAAATACCCACGTCGGTGACGCTGCGCCCACACAGTTGCTGACCATTTCAAACCAAGCGGTGAACGACGGTTTCTCCGAAACCCTGAATGCCAGCATCGGCGGTTCGACCGGTGGTGTAACGACCAACGGTGGTTCGTTCACCGCCTTGTCCCCGGGTTCTTCCAACGGCAGCGCGCTGTCCGTCGGGATCAGCACCGCCAGCGCCGGTTCCAAGAACGGCACCGCCACCATCAGTTTGCACAGCAATGGCACCGGCAGCAGCGAACTGGGGCTGACCGCCCTGACATCGCAAACGGTCACCGTGACCGGCAGCGTCTATCGCTTCGCCCAACCGGTGCTTCCCGGAGGGACGAGCCTCGACTTCGGCATCGTTCATGTGGGGGATACCGCGCAGCAGACGGTCAACGTGAACAACGCGGCGGCGAACGATGGCTATTCAGAGTCGCTGAGCGGCTCGTTCTCCGGCAATACCGGCCACCTAACGGGAAGTGGTTCGTTCGCAGCACTCGCTCCCGGCGCGGCGAGCAGCGCCCCGAAAGTCACGCTCGATACCTCGACGACCGGCGCGAAGTCGGGCACCGCGACGTTCGCCCTCGTCTCCAACGGCACCGGCAGCAGCGGGCTGGCCAATACCACCCTGTCATCGCAAGTGATCTCCGCCGTCGGACAGGTCAACAACTACGCCTCCGCAGTGGTCGCCAAGGACAGCGGCGCGGCGACCATCAGCGGCTCCGGAAATACGTACACCGTGAGTTTCGGCCGCCGCACGATCGGCGAGACATCACCAGTCGTGATCCTCCGCGTGACGAACAGCGCCGTCGCCCCGGCGGATACCCTCGCAGGTTCGTTCGTCACCGCCGCTCCGGATTTCACCCTAACGGGCTTTGGAAACTTCAGCAACGTCGCCGCCGGGCAAAGCCAAACCAATCTCAATATCTCCCTGCAAACCGACACTCTCGGCACCTTCAATCAAACGATCACCCTCAACGGCCTCGGCCAGAACGCCAGCGGTTACAGTGGCGCGCTCGCTCCGATCACCATCACTCTAACGGGCGAGGTCGCCGCCGTGCCCGAATTGAAGATCGCCCTTGTCGGACCGAACGCCGTATTGTCCTGGCCGCTCGCCGAACAGGACTGGGTGCTTAGGAAAAGCGACAATCTAACCGGCTGGACCACCGTCACCGAACCTGTCGTGGATACGGCCACCGAGCACACCGTCACCACCCCGCGCGGAGTGGATCCCAAGTTGTTCTTCCGGCTTCAGAAATAAGTGCCGGAGCTTTCATTCGGCTGGAGATGAGGAGGAGATCCGAAAAGGCCTGGAGGACCTTTGAGTTTCTCTACTATCCGTTTGGCTGCTCATCGGCTATCCTTGTGTCGCCTTCTGGGGGCGAGAATCGCACCAATGATTCCTCCGATGACTCCAAGAGGGATCGCGATCACTATCAACATCCTGAGAAACGGATTTCCCAAATCCGCTCCGGTGGTGGGAACGATGACCATTCCAAAGATGAGCAAAGGAATCAGGCAACCGCCTGCTGATGTTCCCAGGAAACACCCAAGATTTCGGTTCCGGCCCAATTGAATCGGTTGAGGAGAAGCGGATTTCGGAGGCTCGTAAGGTGACGTTGGCATGTGGATTCACTTCACCCAAAAAGTTAGGGGTGGCGCGGGATCCACTCGGACCATCCGCACCACCCCCGGTTCCCTCTCCTGTCTGGAGAATTGTTATGTCACGCGTCGAGCCGGAGGGCGGCTTTTTGCGCGGCGCTTTTCGCCTCGGTTTTGTTCCCTTGGCCGTCGTCCGCGGTGAGGCGCATGCCGACGGGTTTGGAAACGCCGAATTCTTCCATCGTCACGCCATACATCACGTCGGCGCGGGCCATCGTGCGCTTCGAGTGGGTGACGATGATGAACTGCGAGTTGTCGATGAAACG
>JBGSOI010000011.1:0-8540 GCA_041739215.1 Akkermansiaceae bacterium | reverse complement strand
GGCCTGCGTCGTGACCACCGCGCGACCCGCGCTCGACGTCGCCGCACGGCTTTGCCTGTCGATGCCGCTACGCGATTTCATCGAACGGCAGCACCCGACCTTCCGTCCCACCGACACCGTCAGCAAGGTGCGGAACGAGGTTCGCAAGACCAACGAGGGTGGCTTCATGGTGGTGGATGACAACGGCTTCATCCGCGGCGTCATCACCCGCGTGAGTTTCGTCACTCCCTGGCGTTTCCGCGTTGCGCTGGTGGATCACAATGAGCTCTCGCAAGCGGTCGATGGCGTGGAGGAGGCCAACGTCGAGGAGATCATCGATCATCACCGGCTTGGCTACCGCAGCACCGACCAGCCGATCACTTTCATCAACAAAGTCGTCGGCTGCACCAGCACCATCATCGCCGAGCTCTACCGAAATGCCCGCCACCCACCGCCGGCGGAGATCGCCGGCCTGATGCTGGCCGCCATTCTATCAGACACGGTGATCCTCCAGTCACCCACCGCCACGCCGTTGGACCGGGAAATGGCGCGCTGGCTCGCCGAACTCGCAGGCGAGGATCTAACGACATTCGGCGCCCGGATGTTCGCCGCCGGCTGTGCCGTGGAGGGCATGGATCCGCACTCCGTGATCCGACAGGACCTCAAGATTTATGAGGAAAGCGGCTGGAAGCTCGGGGTCAGCCAGATGGAGACCGTGGGCTTCGAGGCCTTCAAGGAAATGAGCCACGACCTCGCCCAAGAGCTGGCCCGCGCCCGCGAAGAGTCCGGCTGCCACTTCAGTTGCCTCATGGTCACCGACATCACCAGCAGCAGCAGCCTGTTGCTGTGCACCGGCGAGACCCGGATCATCGACGGCATCACCTATCCCCGGTTGGCGGAGAAACTCTTCGAAATGACCGGCGTGCTCTCGCGCAAGAAGCAAATGATGCCCTACCTAACCGACCTGATCCGGCAGCTGCAGGGGTAGGTGCGCGGGTGGGGCCGATGGCTGGAGCAGTGGTTTCCCGGGGCGAGGGCTGGTGCAAACTCCGGCAGGACGGGCGGACGTCTCAATTGCTCCATTTGAGGTAGAGAGACCCTGCGCGTGATTCCGGCTTGCCACGGCAGGGCGGCGGGCATTGTTTCTTCGCGCGATGGCGGAATCCCTGATGCGACCCGTGGCGAGCCCGGTCCGGCTCGATGGAATGTCACCTGTGGAGGTGGCGGGGCATCTGCGGCATTTGGACGGCCTCGTGTTTTTCGATACCGCGGGAAATTTCCCATCAGGCAGCTCGCTGCCGGTCTCGGTGATCGCCGCCCGGCCGCTCCGCGTCCTGCGGGGCAATATCCGGAATGCCGCCGATCTGGCGCTCCTCCGCGCGGCCCATGACGCCGGCCCGCAGCTCGCGGGCGACCATGGATTCCCGCTCGGCGGGATTTGCGGTTGGATCGACTATGAGGGCGATTTCGTCTTCGGCGACTATCCGGAAATGCTCGTTTACCGCCACAAGGACCACACCTGGTGGGAAATCGGCGGGCTCTCCACCCAACTCCGCACCACCACCGGTTCCTGCGGGATCTCCCCTTTCGCCCCGCTTGCCACGCAGGAGAAATTCACCTCCGGCGTCTCCCGTATCAAGGGATGGATCGCCGCCGGCCATATCTATCAGGCAAATTTGTCCCAGGGATTTGCCGCCACGGTCACCGGCGATCTCTTCCGCCTCTACGAATCGCTGCGCGACGCTTCCCCAGCCCCGATGGCCGCCTATTTGAAACTCGATGGTCGGGAAATCCTCAGTTCGTCCCCGGAGTCGTTCCTGAAAATCTCAGGCCGCGGCATCGAGACCCGGCCGATCAAAGGCACCCGTCCGCGTTTTTCCGATCCCGATGAGGACCGCCGCTCCGCCTACGAGCTCCAGACCTCCGCCAAGGAAATCGCCGAGCTCGTCATGATCACCGACCTCCTCCGCAACGACCTCGGCCAGGTCTGCGAGTTCGGCAGCGTCGAGGTTGTCGACATGTTGCGGCTGGAGTCGCTGGCCCAGGTCCATCACCTCGTTTCCACCGTCACCGGCACCCTCCGCCCGGATGTCGATGCCCTAACCGCCATCGCCGCCTGCTTCCCCGGCGGCAGCATCACCGGCGCGCCGAAGAAACGCGCCATGGAAATCATCCGCGAGGTGGAACAAGCCCCTCGCGGGTTGTACTGTGGCGCCATCGGCTGGCTCGGCTACAATGGCGAGAGCTCGTTCAACATCGCCATCCGCACCCTCGTCCGCAACGGAGACGAGCTCATCTATCAGGTCGGCGCCGGCATCGTCGCCGATTCCGATCCGGAAAAGGAATACGAGGAAACCCTCCACAAAGCCGCCGGCATCCGCCTCGCGCTCGCAATCGCGGAATCCCGCCAGGTCTAACGATTTCTGGTTTCCGTGCTTGTGGCATCCCCCTGATTTCCGGAGGGTTCTCTCAACCCTCCATGAAAACCCTCGCCATTGCACTATCCCTAACGGCCTTCGCGGCCTCCCACCTTGCGGCCCAATCCATCGTCGGAAGCTGGTTCATCACCCGCGCCGGACAAGCGAAGAGCGATGCGGTCCTCACCTTCCTCGCCAATGGCACCTACGTCATGGCGGAAGACGGCAACTCCAAGCTCGACCCCAGCGGCAGGGACGGCATGGAACGCGGCACTTACAAATGGAATACCACCACCAAGGCCTTCTCCGTGAAAACCCTGGTGGACACCACCGGAGAATGGGGGCTTTCCGACGCGGATTTCAAATCTGCCACGATTTCCGGAACGAAACTCACCATCACGGATGACGGTGGCAGTTTCACCCTGAAACGCGTGGCCGGTGCGGGCAAGCTCGTCGGAAGCTGGTATCTCAAGGAAGGGAAAGGTTACGCGGTGGCCACGTTTCTATCAGACGGAACCTATTTCATGGTCCAGGACGGCAAGGCGGGTTCGGGCGGCAGGACGGGAGTCGAGCGCGGGACCTATCAGTGGAATGCGAAAACCAAGGCGTTCACCCGCAAGGTCCAGCTCGATACTAACGGAACCTGGGGTTTTTCCGACAACCTCAGGCGGACCCTCACTCTCTCCGGCAACCGCATCACCCTGGACGTCGAGAGCGAGGGGAAATACACGGCTTCCAAGGTGGCGGCTCCTTGAACAGGTGTGCGCACAGCTTATCCCATTGCGCTCGGTTCTCCCGCTTGATAGAGACGGGTGAATCAAATGAAAACCAACTGGATGCTCACCGGAATCGCTGTCGCCGGAGCGGCATTCGCCTCCATCGCCAACAGTCAGAAACCCGCGGTCGATCCATTTGCAGTGCCTGCCGAAGGCGCGATCTCCGATGCTTCCGTTGTTGTTCAAGTCCAGGTGGAGATTGTGGAAATGAGCCACGAAGCGCTGACCAAGCTGTTGTTTCTCGCCAAGCCGGCGACCCCCGATGCCACCAAACTCCGGCAGGAAGTTCAGGACATGGTCGCGAAGAACGAGGCCAAGGTGCTGGAGACCCAGTTGGTTGTCACAAGAAGCGGACAGAAGGGCACCGCGGAATCCATCCAAGAGTTCATTTATCCTTCGGAGTACGAACCCCCTGAGCTTCCCAGCTCACCTGGCGACACGAAAAACCAACAATCGAAATTGGGCGGGGTTTTTCCGTTCAACCCCGCCACACCCACCGCATTCGATACCCGCAACGTGGGAAGCACGCTGGAGGTTGAACCCACCGTCAGCCAGGACAACAGGATCGTCGAAGTCCGGGTTGTGCCGGAGCTGATCTGGCACACTGGAAATACGACTTGGCACGAAGGCAAGGATCAGGCGGGCAATCCTTTTAAAGTTCAAATGCCCGACTTCAACACGCTGCGCCTGAACACCAGCGTCACCTGCATCAGCGGTCAATACACACTCGCCGGCGTGCTCTCGCCGAAGAATGACAAGGGCGAGGTGGACATGACCCGCAAGCTGATGATCTTTGTGAAATGTGACGCGCTCGTGGTTAAATGAAGATACCAAACGGGACGGTGATTTTTCGAGCTGCCATAATCCGCGCCGTTCTCCAGATTCGCGCCGCCTAATGAACGCGCGCCTCCTCCCCGTCCTGTCCGCCTTGAAATGGCTGGGAATTCTCGCGCCGATGGCCATCGTCGTGGGTTCCGCGTCCGCGTTTTTCCTGTGGGCGCTTGACGCCGTCACGCTGGTCCGGTTCGGGAAACCATGGCTGCTCTATCTGCTCCCGGTCGCCGGTCTCTGCGTCGGCCTTCTCTATCAGTTCTATGGCAGATCCGCCAACGGCGGGAACAACCTGCTCATCGATGAAATCCACCAGCCCGGTGCGGGAGTCCCCCGCCGGATGGCGCCGCTTATTCTGATAGGCACGCTCGCCACCCACCTCTTCGGCGGCTCGGCAGGCCGCGAGGGCACCGCCTTGCAAATGGGTGGCAGCATCGCCGCGGGTTTTGCCCGACTGCTCAAGCTTGATGCCGCCAGCGTCCGCATCCTGCTCATGGCCGGGGTCGCCGCCGGCTTCGGCTCGCTTTTCGGCACCCCCATCGCCGGAGCCGTTTTTGCTTTGGAAGTGCTCGTCATCGGCCGGATCCAATACGACGCCCTCGTTCCCTGTTTCGTGGCCTCAGTGGTGGCCGACTGGACTTGTCGCGCGTGGGGCATCGGCCACACCCACTACCACGTCGATGTCCCCGCGACCGGTGCCGCACTCGATGCCTGGCTGATGGGCAAGGTCGTCCTCGCCGCCGTCGCATTCGGCTTCGCCGCCTGGCTTTTCTCCACCCTTTCTCATAGGCTCGGAGATGCCTTCAAGACCTCCATCCCGCGCGCCGAACTCCGGCCCGTCGTCGGCGGACTGCTGGTCATCGGCCTGTTTTTCCTCGCCGGCACTGGCGACTACCTCGGTCTCGGCGTTTTGGGAAATCGGCCGGACGCCATCACTTTGCCCGCCATGTTCAACTCCTCGGAAATCCCCCCCAGCGCTTGGGCTTGGAAACTCCTTTTCACCGTCGTCACCCTGAGCGCCGGCTTCAAAGGCGGGGAAGTCACTCCGCTATTTTTCATCGGAGCCGCCTTGGGAAATTCCATCGCCCTCGCCCTTGGCGCACCCGTCGATCTGTTGGCCGCGCTCGGCTTCGTCGCCATTTTCGCCGGGGCGACCAACACCCCTCTCGCATCCATCTTCCTCGGGATCGAACTCTTCGGCGCGGGCAACGGCCTCTACATCGCCACCGCCTGCATCGTCGCTTGGCGCTGCAGCGGCTCAAAGGGCATCTACTCCGCCCAGCGAATGCCGTAGCGATCACAACTGGCTTGCGCGCCGCACCCCGCCCGGTTATTTCCTCCCCGCCCTCCGGCATTCCAAGCCCCCGTAGTTCAATGGATAGAACAAGGGTTTCCTAAACTCTAGATTCAAGTTCGATTCTTGACGGGGGCATTTTAAAGCACAGGACGGCTCCGGCACCCCGTTTGCGCCACCGGCCCTTACGGACCGGCGGTGGATTTGATTTCCGCGGCCATCACCTTTTCACTGATAGGCATTATTCAGAATTCCCGGCATCTCGCTATGGGGTATTCTACTACCCTCTGTCCCGCCGATCGAATGGAGGAAAACGGCAGGCATGGAACCAGTTGCGCCCCCTCCGAAACCGACCGAGCCTTGTAGCCATGATGATCAATCCAGAATCCGCCGCAATGTCCGCGCCATTGCCGGGACCGATGTTAGCGCCGCAACCCGTGGCACCCGTGAGGCGCTTTTTCCGGGACATCGACTCGGCCGGGAACCTGGAGGATGGCATGGAGTTCCATGCCGCCGGTATCGTGATCGACACACCGCCTGATAGAGAGGCCGGCCAGGCGGAAATTTCTGTGCTCTATCTGAATCCGTTCAACGCCAAAGTGGAACGGCGAGGGCGGCAACTCTCCACCGTCAACATCTATCAGTTTCCGCAGGACGACGGCGTCTATTGGCGTCTTTGGGAGCAGACCCGGACCACGCTCGAAAGCCTCAGGGAAGGCCAGTGATGCCCTCCCGACAAGGCACGACCGGGGGTTGGTGGAGCATCCACCGGGCGGAGGAGCGATTTTCGTTGTCGGATTTCCCATGATGCCGCGTGCCGGTGGCTGGAAGCGGACTCGACTTCGCGACCCGGTTAGCGTCTGATGCAGCGGCATGAATGATCCCTCGCCATATCAACCGCCCCTGCCTCAAGGACCCGCCGCGATTCCTCCCGCCCTGATCGGGCCACCGCCGGCGGTCAAGGTTTTCGGCATCCTGCATCTGGTGTTCGCCGGCCTCGGCGTGATCTCCGCCGTGTGGGGTTTGTTCATCGCCGTGATCGGGAATCCGTTTCTCAGGCTGACCTCGGCCAATCCGGAAATGAGTGCGCAGATGGAGGCACAGATCGCCATGCAGACCAAGATCAACCCGATGTCGATCACCGCGTCCATCCTTTCGCTGTTAGTTGCCATCCCCATGATCATCGCCGGCATCCAACTGCTCAAACAGCGGCGGAACGGCCTGATGTGGTCGAACACCTACGCCTGGTCATCGCTCGGCGCGAAGGTGATCAACCTGGTTCTAACCGTCACCATCCTGGTTCCCGCGATGCAGGAGATGATGCGGGGTATCACCGGCGGCTCCCCGATGCCCGCCGGCGCCTCGGGCATCATGTCGGGATTCATGGCCGGCGCGGCGATCTCCGGGGTGGTGGTCACGTCCGTCTATCCGATCATCACCCTGGTCCTGCTGAACCGGCCCGCGGTGAAAGCGTGGTTCGCCAGCCTGCCGCGGTGACCCTGTAACCCGATTCAATCCACGTCCGTGCGGAACGGCGAGGCGGGCAGGCCTTCCTGGTTGTAGAGGTTCACATCGGGGACGTTCGACCAGCCGTAGCGGACCGCTTTCGGCTCGGTCACGCCTTCGGTGGCAACGATGATGTTGGTTCCGTTGATCGTAGCCTTGGCGGGGACGAATTTGCCATCAGCTCCTGCGATGGTGAAGCCTTTCAAATCGCCATCCTTCGCCACCAAGCCGCCGCCGGTGTGGGTGAAGCTCAGGCTGATCTTTCCGCCATCGGCTTTCATCGACTGATAAAGCGGGCCGGAGTATTCGACCTTCTCGCCATAGGCCAGCACACGGGCCGCCAGGGCCAGACGCTGACCAACGGGTTCCTTGCGCGTGGGGTGGATGTCCTTCGCGTCGCCGACATCGGTAGTCACGACCATCGCGGTGTTGTCAGATTTCGCCAGAGTTAGGAATTGAGCCTCGCGGATCTCCGGTGGCTGGCCGTTGAACGGGGCGATCTGAACGAAGAGGAAAGGGAAACTCCCTTGGTTCCACCTGGTCCGCCAATCGGCGATCATCGCCGGGAACAAGGTGCGGTAGAGGCGGGACTGGCCGGCATTGGACTCTCCCTGATACCAGATCGCGCCCTTGATGGCGTATGGAATGAGCGGATTGACCATGCCGTTGAACAATGTCGTTTCGCTGTTCTGGTTGCCATCCGGACCTTTGGGCGCGGTCGGTGGCGGACTTGCCGGCACGGGCTTGGACGGCAATGGCTGGCCTGCCGTTTTCGCCGCGGCGGTTGCCTCGTTCCAGGCCCTGAGAGCTTCCTGATAGGGCTTGCCGACGGTTTCCTCCCAAGTGCTTCTTGCGGCCTTGAACTCTTCCCGTTTCGCCGGATAGGCGGCCACCGCGGCTGGATGATTCGCGAGCGCGGTCCTCGCCGCTTCCGCGTATCCACTGAGCGCCGGATCCTTATCCAAGCCCTCGAGGCTGGTCCATGCCTGGGCCGGAGTGCCGCCCCACGAGGTGTGGATCATGCCTACGGGGATGCCAAGTTTCTGATAGATATCACGCGCGAAAAAGTACCCGACCGCGGAGAAGCCGCCGACGGTCTCGGGCGAGCACTCGACCCAGCTTCCCCTGGCCTCTGCCAGCGGTTTGATGGAAATGGTTTTATCGACGGTGAACATCCGGATCTTCGGATAGGTCGCCTTCGGACGCTCTTCCGCCGCGTTCACTGCCCTGTTGAATGGCCACTCCATGTTGGATTGCCCGGAACAAACCCAAACCTCCCCGACCATCACGTTGTTCACGGTCACCGTGTTGTCACCTGCGATGGTCAGGGTGAACGGCCCACCAGCGGTTAGAGGTTTCAATTCGACCCGCCAGGTTCCGTTGGCGGCGGTGGTGGTGAGTGTCTGATCGCCGAGCGTGACCGAAACCTTCTCTCCATCCCGCGCCATGCCCCAGATCGGGACGGCTTGGCCGCGCTGGAGGACGGCACCATCGGTGAAGAGAGGGTTCGGCTTGACCTCGGCGTGCAGGGAACCGACCGCGAATGCAAACGCGGCAAGTGTGGTGGTGTATGTGGTATTCATGGGTTTGAAATTCGGCCTCTTCCGCCAAATCCGTGGGTGAGACTACGACCTAACCACCGCGAAGCGGCGTGCCTCTCTTGAAAGTTGTCCACGACAGGCCGATTCGAGAATGGGACTGAAACTCGTCGGAGAAGCGGACTGTTGTGGGCAACTT
>JBGSOI010000083.1:0-46943 GCA_041739215.1 Akkermansiaceae bacterium | reverse complement strand
TCCAGCTTGTATTCCTCAAGCGCCTTGGAAAGCAGGGCGATCTGCACTTTGGCTTTTTCCGTAGCTTGGCGTTGTGAGACGAATCCCATTCCACCGACGACCAGGCCGGCGAGAATGACGATGATGGTGATGACGGCCATCAACTCGATGAGTGTGAAGGCCGGTTTTCCGTGACGCTGCGTTGTTTTCATTTCCTGGGATTTTGAGTGATATGCGATGAGCCCAGTGGATTACTGGTTGCCCATCGTCGAGATCATCTTAATCAATGGTAGGAACAATGCAAATACAACTGCGCCGACAATGAGGGCGAGAATCACGATCATGATCGGCTCGAGAATCGAAGTGAGTGCGGTCACGGCGTTGTCCACTTCGTCGTCATACACATCCGCGACCTTGAGGAGCATTTCGGGAAGCTGTCCGGTTTCCTCACCGACGTCCACCATGGAAATGACCATGTTCGGGAACACGCCGGACGCCTGAAGCGGAGTGACGATGGTTTCCCCTTCCTTGACGGCTTCGTGGACCTTCTCGATGGCGTGGGAAATCACGACATTCCCGGCGGTGTCGCGGGTGATGTTGAGGGCTTGCAGGATGGGAACACCGGAAGTCACCAGGGTTCCGAGCGTGCGGGAGAAGCGGGAGACGGCGCTCTTGCGCTGGATGTCGCCAAGAACCGGCATCTTGAGCTTCATGTTGTCAATGATGACGCGCCCACCGGAGGTCCGGCCCCAGAGATTGAAGAGGAAGACGCCAATACCGAAAGCGATGAAGGCGAACACAACATTGGGCACGAACAGAGGCCGGGCGAGGAAGAACTCGGACATTCCGAAAACGATCTTGGAAATGAGCGGCAGCTCGGAGTCCGTGTTGGTGAACATTTCCTTGAACTTCGGAACGATGAAAATCATCAGGAAGACGAGGATGGCGACGGCGATGAACATGACGATCACCGGATAGACCATCGCGGAGACGATCTTGTTCTTCAGCTTCTGGGCCTTTTCCTGATACTCGGCGAGACGGTTCAGGACGATTTCAAGAACACCGCCGAGCTCACCGGCCTTGACCATGTTCACATAGAGCTTGTTGAAAATCTTGGGATGCTGGGCGAGCGACTCGGAGAAGGTGGAACCGCTCTGGACGTTCTCGGCAAGGGCGCTGACCGTGGCCTTAAGCACCGGGTTGGGTTCCTGCTTCTCAAGCACCGTGAGGCTGCGAAGCAGCGGCAGGCCTGAGTCGATGAGCGTCGCGAGCTGACGGGTGAAAATCATCAGGCTCTTCGGCTTGATCCGGCCACCGACATGTCCCTTGGCAGTGGCGGGTTTGGCAGCGGCCTTGCCCTTGGCTTTGACCGCGCCCTTGCCTTTTTTACCCTTGCCCTCTTCGTGGATATCGGTTGGGTACAGCCCCTTGGCACGCAGCTGTTTGATTGCTTCGTCCTGGGAGGCGGCCGACACGGCACCGGTGGTTTGTTCACCTTTTGCGTCAAGGGCGGTAAATTGAAAGTTAGCCATGGGAGTGGGGTTTTTTTGAAGGATTCGGGAAGTTCTGTAAAGGATGGAAGTGAATCAAGCGAAAACGGCGGGCACCCGGATGAACCGGACCACGTCCAAGGATGTTAGGTGTATTTGAGCACTTCCTCGATTGTGGTCTGGCCAAGGTAGATGCTCCGCAAGCCGTCCTCACGGAGAGTGTTCATCCCGAGTTCAACGGCCTTCTGTTTGAGGACCACCGATGGGGCCCGCGAGGTGATCAGTTCACGGATCGGGTCGGTTACGTTCAGCAACTCGTAAAGCCCGCGGCGACCACGGTAGCCGGACTGGCCGCAGGCCGCGCAACCGGAGCCGGTGAAGAATTGTTTGTCGCCGAGTTCGTGGGCGGAGACTCCGAGTTGGCTCAGGATCGATTCGTTAGGCTCATAGGGGGTTTTGCAGTCCTTGCAAATGGTCCGGACGAGACGCTGGGCGAGAATTCCCTCCAGCGAGGCAGAAACAAGGAACGGCTCGCAGCCCATGTCCACCAGACGGGTGACCGCGCCGGGAGCATCGTTGGTGTGAAGGGTGGAAAGGACAAGGTGACCCGTCAGAGCAGCCTGGATGCCGATCGTCGCGGTTTCCTTGTCGCGCATTTCCCCGATCATGATCCGGTCCGGGTCCTGCCGCAGGAAGGCCCGCAGAACCCGCGGAAAGTCGAGTCCGATGGCTTCGTTGATTGGGATCTGGATGATACCGTCAATGTCATATTCGACCGGGTCCTCGGCCGTCAGGAGCTTGGCATCGATGGTGTTGATCCGGCGGAGCGCGGCATAGAGGGTGGTGGTTTTTCCAGCGCCGGTCGGGCCGGTGACGATGAAGATGCCGTTGGGCTTCTCGATCGTGTCCGTGATGTAGTTGTAGATGTGGTCGGTGAGGCCGAGATTTTCCAGCGAGAGGTTGACCGACGAACGGTCGAGCACCCGCAACACGATCGACTCGCCGTGGTGGGTAGGCAGCGAGGAAACGCGCATGTCCACCTGTTTGTCGCCGACCTGTTTGACGATCCGGCCGTCCTGAGGGACGCGGCGCTCGGCGATGTTCATGTTAGACATGACCTTGACCCGCGAGATGATCGGCCCGGCGAGATGGATTGGCGGCGGAGCCATTTCGTAAAGCGCGCCGTCCACCCGGTAGCGGATCTTGAAGTCCTTCTCGAAGGGCTCGAAGTGAATGTCGGAAGCTTTTTCCTTGATCGCCTGATAGAGGACGAGGTCGACGTAGCGGATGATGGGCGCGGAGTTGGCCTCGGCTTCGAGGTCCGCGGCATTGAGATTCTGGCCGCCGATTTCGAGTTGGCTGAGGATGTCCTCCATCGCCTTGCCCTCGCCGCCGTAGCATTCGTTGATCTTTGATTCGACAAGGTAATCCGGGGCGACGACCACGTGGATCTCGCGGCCAAGGGCGAAGCGCAGGTCTTCCGGCGTCTGCGGGTTCAACGGATCCACCAGCGCGACATAGAGTCCGGTTTCGTCGAAATTGACCGGCAGCGCACCATGCAGGCGGGCGGTACCGGCGGGAACCAGCGCGAGCAAGGCCTCGGGCGGCGTCCAGTTCAGCAAGTCAACCATGGTGGTGCCCAGCTCGGAGGCGACGACCGGCCAAATGTCGTCGCGGCTCTGGATGACCTGGAAGTCTGCCAGAATCTCCGCGATCTCCTTGCCGCTGTGGCCGATTTCCGCGAGGATGTCTTGGGCGAGCGCCTGGTCAACGAGACCACGCGATTGGAAGAGTTCGATAATCTGTTGGTTGTCCATGGGACGGGAATACGGAAGGGTTTAAAAAAGGAGAAGTGGCGATCAATCGAGGTCGGACATGGTGGCGTGGACCACTTCGTTGCCGGAAGTGAGTCCGGAAAGCACCTTGCGGATACCGTCCTCACGGAGCGTGCGCATGCCGAGTTCGCGGGCGCGGCGGCGGAGTTGGGTGGTGGTCAGTCCGGTGTTGATCATGCTGCGGACTTCGTCGTCGATGACGAAGATTTCGAAAATCCCCATCCGGCCCTTGAAGCCGTTGCCGCGGCATTTCTCGCAGCCGACGGGACCGAAAATAGTGGCTTCCGTCATCCGCGACGAATCAAGCGAGAGCGCCCGCATTTCCTTCTCCGTTAGTTCTGCTGGGCCTTTGCAGATCGGGCAGAGCTTCCGCACCAACCGCTGGGCGAGCACCGCGCGGACCGCCGAGGCGATCAGGAACGGCTTGACCCCGATGTCCGCGAGACGGGCGACGGCGGAGGGCGCGTCGTTGGTGTGCAGGGTGGAGAAAACCAAGTGGCCGGTCAGGGACGCGTTGATGGCGATGTTCGCCGTTTCCGCATCCCGGATTTCCCCGATCATGATGATGTTAGGCGCTTGCCGGAGCATGGCGCGGAGGGCGGCCGCGAAGGTCATGCCGATGTCGGTCTTGACCATGACTTGGTTGATGCCAGGAAGCTCATACTCGACCGGGTCTTCGACCGTGATGATCTTTTTGTCCGGCTTGTTGATGACATTGAGACAAGCGTAGAGCGTGGTGGTCTTTCCGGATCCGGTCGGTCCGGTGACCAGCAGAATGCCGTCGGGAAGACCTAACATCTGGGAGAACAGGTTCTGGTCGTCCGAGAAAAAGCCCAGCTCGGGCAGACCCAGCAGCAGTGCGGTCTTGTCCAAAATCCGCATGACGATCGATTCGCCGTGGTTGGACGGGACCGAGGAAACGCGGAGATCGACTTCCTTGTCGCCCATTTTGAGCTGGATCCGGCCGTCCTGCGGGAGGCGCTTTTCCGCGATCGACATCGTGCCGCTCATGACCTTCAAACGCGCGATGATTGCGGGCAGAAGTTTCTTCGGATGGGTATCGACGTGGACGAGCTTGCCATCGAGCCGATAGCGGATCCGGACCGAGGTTTCCAGCGGCTCGATGTGAATATCCGACGCCCGCAAGCGGAATGCCTCGGTGAGCGTCTGCATCACCAGGCGGATGATCGGCGCGTCATCGCCGGGGCCGGCTTCCGCATCGCCACTGGACACCGAGTAACCGGTTTCACCGGCGGTTCCCGCTTCGTTAGAATGATAGAACTGGCGGAGGTAGTCCTGAATGTCCTGATAGGTGACGCAAACGAGATTCAGCTCGCGGCCGATCACGTGCGGCAGGGTGTCCAGCGATTCGAAATCGAGCGGGTCGGCGAGCGCGATGGTCAGCGTCGAGCCCTCGTCCTGCACCGGAATCACCCGGTAACGCTTGGCGACATCATCGGCAATCGTCTCGGTAATTCGCGGATCGAAGGCGACATCGCCCAGCCGGATAAAGGGAATACCCGCGTTGGCCGCCAAGGTTTTGGCCACTTCGTCCTGGGTAAGCGCGGTGTGAGCCAGGAGATGTTCGACGATGGTTTCCCCTCCGGAGAGGGCGTTCCGCGCATTGTCGATTTCGTCGTGGCTGACCGTTCCTGCTTCGGCGAGCAATTCTGCAAGATAATCTTCGTTGGAAAACACTGGGTTATGAGTCCTTGGAGGTGGATTTTTCAATGGTGCAATCCGGGTCATCGCCCGTGCTGCGTCTTCCGCAGATTGGTCAACCCACCCCTCGCTTGTCAACCAGCCACATTGCAAGAATCGGCGATTTTCTTTCCCGCTAGAAATTATCGCCCGATCCCACTCGAAATGTAGGTACCATGCCCATTCATCCGCAACGCATAACGCTAGCAGTCAGCTACCGGAGGAGGTAAGGAAAAATGCGCGGATCAAGGACTGGTAAACCACTTTTCGCGGAACCTTGGTCCGGATTTGGAGAGCTGCCCAACTCGCGTCACGCAGCGGCTCCAGGGTCTTGCGGGCGATCAGCGCCGGCAGCCCGGTGGCCGCGCGAAGTCGCCGTAGCCGCAGGGTTCGCGCGTATTTTTCCCCCTCGCCCACCCACCCGTCGGCCCGGGTTAACCAGCGGGCGTGGCAGTCAACCAGCGCCCGCGCGTCCGCCGGATCAGCGACAGGCAGATAACAGCGCCCCGTTGCTAGATCCGCGCCGACATCCCGCAGGATGTTCACGAGCTGCAGGCCCTTGCCGTAGGCGATCCCCCGCTCCAACAACTCCGGTTCGGGTGCCATTGCAAAGCGGTCGCCCAGCGTGAGGAACCCGAGTTTCGTCCAAAAGGCACCCACGCAACCGGCGACTCGCCATGCATAATCGTCCAGCTCGCCATCGTTTATCAAGGCGACGGGATGCTCACGGCTGGCATTGGCAAAGCGCTCCAAATCGAGTGTTTGGCCGCTGACGATAATCTCCACAACTTCCCGCACCAGCTCCGCCTCGCCTTCGGGAATCCGGTTGAGCCAGTCGAAAAGCTCGCCCGTAAATTCAAGCAAGCGCCGCTCCTTCAGGTCCGGGATCGCATTCAGAAATGAGACTTGCCAGCGCGGCGCGCCGGATCTCCCGATCAAGGCGAGGCGGAATTGATCAAGGCACCGCACCCGCGTGCTGGACGGCACTGTGGCTGAATCGGCGAGCGTGTCGCTGGTCCGTGCCAACAAATAACCGAGGCTGGCCGCACCGCGCATCGGCCGCGGAAGCAGCCGCAAGGTCAGATAAAACGAGCGCGAAACCCCTTTGAGCACTTGTTTTCCCAATTCATCGGTCACCGTGTCCAAGCAAGGTCGGTCCGCCGGGAATGTCAATCCGACACCCGCCACCGCGCGGCCGGAGCGCCATCGTTAGAAATGGGTCCCCGCGAAATCCGGTTGCGATCCGGGGCAAGACCAGTCAGCCTGCTAGCGGTATGAGTGACGAGCCAGAGACTGCGCGGGATCGGAACGGGGTGAAACTCGAGCGGCTGGAGCTCGCGCTGCGCGCGTCTAACGAGGGGATCTGGGACTGGCGGACCGATCAGCAGGAAATCTTCTACTCGCGCCGGATCCTCGAATTCCTGGAATGCGGAAAAGACCACGCGCCCAATTTGTTCCTGCCGCCCGACGATCACATCTGGCCCGAGGACCGCGAAGGGTTCGAGCGCGGACTGTCCCACGCGCTGCTCGACGGTGGCCCGGAAACCCTCGCGGTCGATGCCCGGGTCCGCACTGGTGGCGACAATTGGCGCTGGCTGCGAATCCGCGGCACCGTCGTCCGCAACCGCGATGGCCGGGCGATCCGGATCGCGGGCTCGATGATCGACATCAGCCGCCGCAAGGCCGCCGAGGCGCAGGTCGAGGAAGAGCGGTTCCTGCTCCGGCAGCTGATCGACCACGTGCCGTTGCAGATTTATTTCAAGGACCTCGACTCCAGATTCACCATGGCCAACCAGCGCATGGCCGAATGGATCGGTCTTTCCACAGGCAGCGACCTTACAGGCAAGCACGACCGGGATTTCTTCGAACTCGATCACTGGAAACCCGCCGAAGACGACGAGAAGCACATCATTCAATCCGGCGAAGCGGTCATCGATCAGTTAGAGCATGAAACCTGGCGGCAGGGCGATGAAACCTGGGTGATCACGTCGAAATTTCCGTGGCGCGACCGCCAAGGCCGGATCAAAGGCACGTTCGGAGTTTCCAGCGACGTGACCAAGCTCGTCAAGGCCCAGCACAAAGCAAGTGATCTAGCCGGCCAACTCCAGGCTAAGAACGAGGCATACGAGGAGGAACTCCTGCTCGCCCGCGAAATCCAGCAGGCGCTCGCCGGCCAGGGCTTCCCCGACGCATCCGCCAGCAACCAATGCCACCTCGCCTTCGGCGCGCGCTACATCCCGATCTCTGGCCTGGCCGGAGATTTTTTCGAAGTGATGAAAGTCACCCGCGATTGCTACGGCGTCCTGATCTGCGACGTAATGGGCCATGGGGTCCGCTCGGCGCTCATCGTCGCCATGCTCCGTGGACTGTTAGAAAAACAACGCGCCCAGTCCACCGAGCCCGGGCTGTTTCTCCAAGGCCTCAACGACGGTCTGGCTGCCATTCTGGAACGGGCCGGAACCACCATGTTCGCCACCGCCTTCTTCGGCGTGATCGATCTCGCCGCCGGGAATTTCAGATACGCCTGCGCCGGTCACCCGGGACCGATGATCGCCGGCAGGCACGGCGTCCGCCAGATCGCCACGGATCGCTCGCAGAAGGGCCCCGGACTCGGCCTGATCAAAGGTGCCGCCTACCCGACCCAATATCTCGAACTGGCTGAAATCGACCGCATGATCCTGTTCACCGACGGCGTCCTCGAAGCCGAGAACCAAAGCGGGGAGCCCTTTTTCGAAAACCGCCTGATGGAAATAATCGCCACCAAATCCGAACAGCCGCTGGAATCCCTGCTCGACGGCGTCCTCTCGAGCGTCCTCGCCTTTTCCGAAGGCCAGCGCTTCGACGACGACGTCTGCCTGTTAGGCATCGAGGTGACGCGCGCCGCCGGTCCCTTCGCGGCGGACCTTTGAAAGCGCCCCCTGCTCCGGCCTTCATGGCCCTCTCCACAAATTAAATCCCGGAGCCGCTCAGCTTCGGGACCCATTGACTTTCAACATGGTGCGCGCGACAGGACTCGAACCTGAACAGGGTTGCCCCCACTAGAACCTGAATCTAGCGCGTCTACCAATTCCGCCACGCGCGCACATCATCGATTGGTCGGCGGCGAAAACACCATGCCACCACGCGGATTGCAACCCCGTTTTCTGAAAGTTTTCAGGCACCCCTCGCCGTTCATCCGATCCCGCGGTTTTCGGCGTTGCCAAACCTGCCACGCCTCAACCACCCTAGACCCATGCAGAAGGCCACGCCGCTCATCCTCGTTCTATTTCTAGCCGTCACGGCGGTGATTCTTTCCCTCCGCTCGCCCAAGGCACCCATCGCGGGATTGGAGCCGGTGGCTCAAAGCAGCTCGTCACCCGCTACCCAGGATCCCGCGAAAACCGACCCGGCAGCCCAGCCGGCCGCTGACGCCGCGACGGCAGTGACACCGGCTCCGTGGCCGCAAGCCTCGTCCGACATCGCTCCGGATGGCGGTGCCATCTTCGGCACCCTGGCCAACGGACTCCGCTACATCATCTATCCGAACGCCGAGCCGCCGAAGCGGGTTTCCCTCCGACTCCATATTTCAGCCGGCTCGCTGATGGAAGCGGAAGACCAGCGGGGACTCGCCCATTTCCTCGAGCACATGGTCTTCAACGGCTCCAAAAATTTCTCGGCGGACGAGTTGATTCCCAAGATGCAGCGTCTCGGGATTTCCTTCGGTGCCCATGCGAATGCCTACACCGCTTTCGACGAGACGGTTTACATGCTCGACCTGCCGGATCTCTCCGCGGATACGATGAATCTCGGCTTCACCGTGATGCGCGACTTCGGCGACGGCGCACTGCTCGCTGACGAAGAAATCGAAAAGGAACGCGGGGTCATCCTATCCGAAAAAATCAGCCGGGATTCCGTCGGCTACCGGCTGATGGAACTCCAGTTCGCCAGGCTGCTGCCGGATTCGCTGGTCACCCGGCGCTTTCCCATCGGCACGGAGGAAGTCGTCAAGTCCGCCCCGCGCGAACGCTTCGTGGACCTTTACCGCCGGTTCTACACGCCCGCGCGGATGACTTTCATCGTCGTGGGCGACATCGATCCCAAGGCGATGCAGACCAGCATCGAGAAGCACTTCAGCTCGATGACCAATCCGGCGGACGCCGGAAAAAACCCGGACCTCGGCTCGATCAAATCGCCGGAGGGCATCGAAGCCGCGGTTTTCTCGGACAAGGAGGTTTCCTCGACCGATGTCTCGCTGGTCATGGTCCGGCCGCACGTCGCGAAACCGGACACGGCGGCGATCCGCGCCGAACGGACGACGCTGGACATCGCCCACTCGATCCTCAGCCGCCGGTTTGAGAGGATTTCGAAAATGGAAGGGTCCGCGATCGCCTCTGGCTCGGCTTCCGACCAATCTCTGTTCAACTATCTGGAGCTCGGGTCCATCGACGTCACCGCCGCAGACGACCGCTGGCAGGATGCGGTGCCGGTCCTGGAGCAGGAATTCCGCCGGGCGATCGACCACGGTTTCACCGCTGCGGAACTCGCCGAGGCGAAGTCGAATATCCTCAATGCCTATGAGCAGCAGGTGAAGCAAAAGGCCACCCGAAAATCCGAAGGCATCGCCATGGCGCTCGTCGGCTCCATCAACGACGACACGGTCTTCTCCGATCCCGCGACCAACCTCGAGCTCGCCGTGAAAGCGCTCGATGGCATCGACCTCGCCGCGATCCATCAGGCATTCAAAAAATTCTGGGATGCGCCGGGCTACCACCTGATTCTAACGACCAAAGAGAAACCTGAGAACGCGGACAAGGATCTCGCCGCGTTGTTTGAAGAGTCCCGGGGCAAGCCGGTCACGCCACCCGAGGCCCGCGCCCTCCAGCCCTTCGGCTACACGGATTTCGGCAAAGCCGGCACTGTCGTTTCCCGCAAGGAAGTCAAGGACCTCGGCATCACCCAGCTCGTCCTCTCCAACCAGGTGCGGGTCAATCTGAAGCCGACCGATTTCGAACAAGGCAAGATCCGCCTGCTCGCCCGCGTCGGCTCCGGCAAGCTCACCCAGCCCAAGGACAGTCCGATGCTCGACATCTTCGCCACCGCGGTCTTCGAAGGCGGTGGCCTCGGCAAGCACTCAAATGACGATCTCCAACAGATTCTGGCAGGCAGGAACGTCGGCTCCTCGCTGGCCATTGGCGAGGACGCCTTCACCATCGGCGGCACCACCACACCGGCGGATTTCACCACCCAGCTCCAGCTTATGAGCGCATCCCTAACTGATCCTGGCTATCGCGAGGAAGCGCTCTGGCAGTTCCAGAAGGCCATCCCGATGCTCTATCAGCAGCTCAAGCACACCGGTGCCGGTCCCGAACAGGAGATGGACGCATGGTTGCACGGCGGCGACTCAAGGTTCACCATCGCCCCCGTCGAAAAGCTCTCCGCCTACACCATTGCCGACGCGAAAAAGTGGCTCACCCCGGAGCTCACCAAGGGCTACCTCGAGCTCAGCATCGTCGGTGATTTCGAAATCGATGAAATCCTGCCGGATCTCCTCGCGACCTTCGGAGCCCTCCCCACTCGCGCTCCGGCCGCGGCACCGCTGGCAGACGCCCGCAAGATCGATTTCCCCAACGCCCCCGCCGCCAAGACCTTCACCTACGAATCCAAGATTCCCCAAGGCGTCGCAACCACCCTGTGGAAGACCGCCGGCGCCCGCGGCAATCAGAAGGAATTCCGCCGCCTCAACATCCTCGGCGAAATCTACGGCGACCGCATCCGCGAGGAGATCCGCGAGAAACTCGGCGCTTCCTACAGCCCCAACGCCGGCGCATCCGGCTCCGACGCCCTCGACGACTTCGGCTATGTCATCGCCCAAAGCATCGGCAAACCGGAGGATCTCGAACTCCTCCTCAAGACCATGCGCGACCTCGCCGACAAGATCTCCACCGAAGGCGCCACCGCGGACGAGCTCGACCGCGCCCTCAAACCCACCCTCGGCCAGCTTGAAAAATCCCTCCGCGATAACAGTTACTGGCTCGCCACCGTCATGAGCCAGTCCCAGGCCGATCCCAAGCGCCTCGAGCTCGCCCGCACTCGCGACGCCGACTACCGCTCGATCACCCTCGCCGAGATCAACGCGCTCGCCAAAAAATACCTCAAGGCCGAGAACGCGTTGTTAGTCTCCATCAAGCCCGAAGGCTGAAGCACGAGCCATGGAAACCATCGCCATCCGCCCGCTCGGCCCCGGCGATCTGCCAGCCGCCGCGGACCTGCTCGCCCAGCTCAATCCGGAAACGCCCGCCGCCGTCATCGCGGAGCGCCTCGCCACGCTGCTAACGGATCACTCTCATTACGAGCTGTTCGGAGCGTTCCCTAACGAAAAGCTCGCAGGCGTCGCCGGAGCCTGGTTGGCCACCAAGATCTGGTGCGGCCGCTATCTGGAAATCGACAACCTTGTCGTCGATCCCGAACAACGCTCGGCCGGCATCGGCAGCCTACTCATCCGCCATCTCGAAAACCTCGCCCGCGAGCGCGACTGCAAGATCGTCGTGCTCGACAGCTACACCGCCAACCACCCCTCGCACCGGCTCTATCACCGGCTCGGCTTCGAAATCTGGGGCTTCCACTTCGTCAAACCCATCGGCGACTGGAAGGGCAGCGAGTGAAAGTTCCAATCATACGGGTCGCCATCGTCCACTATCACCTCGACCCGGGCGGCGTCACCCGCGTCATCGGGACGGCGTCCCGCGCCCTCACGGCCGCGGGTATCCAGCAGGTCGTCCTAGCGAGCAACAATGTCAACGGTCTTGGCTACCTCACCAGCCCCGGCGTCCTGACTGCTGAAAAACTAACCGACACCCTCCGCGCCACCGCCACCGAGGCACTGGGCAGCCCGCCCGACATCTGGCATTTCCACAACCACTCGCTCGGGAAAAACTGCTTGCTGCCGGAGGTCATCGCCCGCCTGGCCGGAGCCGGCGAGCGGCTCGTCCTCCAGATCCACGATCTGGCCGAACAAGGCAGACCCGCCAACTATCAGTTCGTCGCCCGCCACCAGGAGATCTATCCGTTCTCCCCGCGCATCCGCTACGCCTTTCTCAACACCCGCGATCTCGATATCTTCGCCCGCGCCGGCCTCCCCCCGGAAAACGCCACTCTCCTCTCCAACCCGATTTCTTCCTCCGCGCCCCTTTGCGACCTCCGAGCCTCGGCGGCGAACTCTTCCCCACCTCTCCTCTTCGCCCCCATCCGCGGCATCCGCCGCAAGAACCTGGGTGAACTGGTCCTGGTAGCCACCCTCGCGCCAGCGGGCACCCGCGTCGCCGTCAGCCGGGCACCGCGCAACCCGGACGCGCTCCCCGTACACGACACCTGGCAGAAATTCACGGCCAAACACCGGCTGCCCGTCGGCTTCGATGTCGTGGACCGCTTCACTCCCGCCGCCGGGGTCGCCAGTAATTTCGAGTCATGGCTCGCCCACACCACCCACATCGTGACCACCTCGGTTTCCGAAGGATTCGGCCTGCCATTCCTGGAATCCATCGCCCATGGCAAGCCGCTGTTAGGCAGGGACCTCCCGCATCTCACGGCGGACCACGCCCGCCACGGGATCCGCTTGCCTAACCTCTATCAGCGCATCCTCATCCCCGTCGATTGGGTCGATTTCACGATCCTCGAAAGCCACCTCGCCACCACGCTTGAGAGAAACTTCCGCCTCTACCGCCGCCCGCTTCAGATCCACCACGTGGGCGAAGTCCTGGACAAACTCGTCCAAGACGGACTGATTGACTTCGGCAATCTGCCGGAACCGCTCCAGCAGGGAATCATCGAGAAACTCGTGGAAACCGCCAACCGCAACGTCCCTCTTGTCGAGATCAACGGCAAAACCCGCCCGCTTGAAGGCTGGCTCCCGGAAGCCCTCGCCACCCGCACGCCCGGTGCCACCCCGGACCAACTCGACCCATGGTCCCCGCAAAACTATCAGTCAGCTCTCACCACGCTCTATCAAGACCTGATGGACGGGCCCGCCGCCCCGCTCCGTCACCTGCCCGCTGCGGAGATCCTCACCGCTCACCTCGCTGCGGATTCGTTCCATTTCCTGCTCTCCGCCCTTGAGCCGAAACCCGTCCCGGCCAAGTTCCGCGCTGTTGTTTTCGACATCTACGGCACACTTCTCGTCGCCCCGCCCGGCGGCGTGAAACCGGATCCTCTCATCGATCCCGTGCTGCGCGAGATCGTGCGCCAGTCCGGCTTCGAGCCACCCGCCTCACCCAGCACCGACCTCCACGACGCGGTCCTCCGCCACCACGCAGCCTCCGGGATCCCCTTCCCCGAGATCGACCTGCGGGTCCTCTGGCGTGAAGTTCTATCACTCGATTCGTGGACCGATGTCGCCGCGCTCATCGAGGCTACCGAAGCCGTGTGGCACCCGTCCACCCCCATGCCCGGCACGGAGAATTTCATCTATCGCCTCGCCAGATCCGGCCTCTCGCTCGGGCTTCTTTCCAACGCCCAGTCCAACACTCTCGCCGCGCTCGGTCCCATCTCCGACCTGTTCGCGCCCGAGCTCACGATCCTTTCCTATCAGCATGGCATCGCCAAGCCGTCGCCCGGGTTGCTCCAAATCCTAACCGACCGCCTCGCCGGCCGCGGGATCACTCCCGCAGAAACGCTGATCATCGGCAATGACCCTCTGCACGACATCACCCCCGCCGCTGCCGCGGGCTTCAAGACCGCCCTCTTCACCGGCCACCCTGCTTCGCTCCGCTCCGGCGACTGCCAGCCGGATTTCAGCTTCGCCAAATGGCAGGAACTCCACGCCATTTTCTGATAGAAATCCATCCGGCGTGAGTCGGTGGAAATGCCCCTGATGTCAGAAAAACAGGGACAATTCCCGTCGGCGAGCTACCCTCCGGCGGCGTTTTCAATTTCCGACATGCATCATCTCGATCTAATCCTCACTCTCACCGGCGGCCTGACGGCGGCGCTCATTTTCGGCTACATTGCGCTGCGGCTCGGACTCTCGCCCATCGTCGGCTATTTGGTCGCGGGGATCACGGTCAGCGCGAATACTCCTGGCTTCGTGGCAGACGAGGGATTGGCCAAGCAAATGGCGGAAATCGGGGTGATCCTGCTGATGTTCGGCGTGGGTTTGCACTTTCATTTCAGGGAACTGCTGGCGGTGAAGCGGATCGCGATTCCCGGAGCGCTCGTGCAAAGCGCTGTGGCGACGATCGTCAGCATGGTGGTGCTGCGCGCGTTCGGTTGGAGTTGGGGAGAAGGCGCGGTATTCGGCATGGCCATCGCGGTGGCGAGCACGGTGGTCCTGACCCGGATCCTGTCGGACAACCATCACCTCCACACCCCCACGGGGCATATCGCGATCGGCTGGCTGGTGGTCGAGGACATCCTAACGGTGTTCGTGCTGGTGCTGATCCCGGCGATCTTCGGCGATGAAGTGGCGGTGGGCAGCGGGAAAATCGCGATGGCGGTGCTGTTGACCACCCTGAAAATCGCCGCGCTGGTGGCGTTCACGTTTCTCGTCGGCGGGCGGGTGATCCCGTGGATTCTAACATTGGTGGCGCGGACCCGCTCGCGCGAATTGTTCACGCTGAGCGTGCTCGTCGTGGCGCTGGGCATCGCCGTCGGCGCGACGAAGTTGTTCGGTGTCTCGATGGAGCTTGGCGCGTTCCTCGCGGGGATGGTCGTCGGCCGGTCGGAATTCAGCACCCGCGCGGCGACGGACGCACTGCCGATGAAGGACGCCTTCGCCGTGTTGTTTTTCGTTTCGGTGGGCATGCTCTTCAATTTCAACAGTCTGTTGGAAACTCCCTGGCTGGTGCTCGCAACCATCGCCATCGTGATGGTCGTCAAGCCGCTCTCCGCGATCGTGATCACGGTGCTGCTGCGCTATCCGTTAGGCACCGCGTTGTCGGTGGGTGCGGTGCTGTCGCAGATCGGCGAATTCTCCTTCATCGTCGGCACCATGGGCAGCAAGTATGGCCTCGTCTCGGATCAGGCGTTCAATGCCATCGTCGCGACCGCGATTGTTTCCATCACCTTCTCACCGCTGCTTTACAGCGCGATGCCGGCCGTGGAGAAATGGGTCGCCCGCCGGCCCTGGCTCTGGAACATCCTCAACCGGAAACCCGGCCCTTCCGGGGAAAACGACACCGAACAGCCCCGCGATTCCGGGCGGAAAGCCGTCATCGTCGGCAGCGGTCCCGTCGGCAAAACCGTCTATCGGCTCCTTCGCGACAATGGCTTTTCCCCCTCCGTCGTGGAAATGAATCTGGACACCGTGAAGGGGCTGAGAGCGCAAGGCGTCATCGCTTACTTCGGCGATGCCAGCCATCCGGACACTCTGACTGCCGCAGGGGTCACGCAGGCCGACATCCTGATCCTGAGTTCCTCCAGCATTCCTTCAGGCAAGGAAATCATCCAGGAAGCCAAGCGCATGAATCCCAAAATCCGCGTCATCGCCCGCACCGGCTATCTGCGCGAGGCGGACGAATTGATGGATGCCGGGGCCACCGCCGTCTTCTCCGGCGAGGGCGAGGTTGCGCTATCGATCACCGAGAAAATCCTCGAAGCCTTCGGAGCCACCCGCGAGCAGATCGACCGCGAGCGCGACCGCTTCCGCCAGGATTTCGCGAAGCCGGAGGAGCGGCCGCTGGAGATTTGAGAGGGTCACCGTCCCATCCAGCCGCCATCGACGACGAGGATCTCGCCGTGAACGTAGCGTGAGGCTTCGCTGGCGAGGAAGACGACCGGGCCTTTGAAATCCTCTGGGTCGCCCCAGCGGCCGGCGGGGATGCGGGCGAGGATTTGCGTGCTTCTAACCGGGTCTTCGCGGAGGGCTTCGGTATTGTCGGTGGAAATGTAGCCGGGGGCGATGGCGTTGACGTTGACGCCCTTGGACGCCCACTCGTTAGACAGGGCTTTGACAAGCGAGCCGATGGCCCCTTTCGACGCGGCGTAGCCGGGAACGGTGACGCCGCCTTGGAATGTCAGGAGTGAAGCGGTGAAGATGATCTTCCCGCTACCGCGTTCGATCATTTTCGCGCCGATGTCGCGGCTGAGAAGAAACTGGGCGTTGAGGTTCACATCAATGACCTCGAACCACATGTCGTCCGAATGCTCGGCGGCGGGCTTGCGTTTGATGGTGCCGGCGTTGTTGACGAGGATGTCGGGCGTGCCGCGTTCGGCGAGGACCCGGGCGGCGAAATCCTTGACCGCCCCGCGATCCGAGAAGTCGCACTGATAGGCGGTGAAGGTGCGGCCCAAGGCGATGACGGCCGTTTCAATGGCGCTGCCCGGCTCAAGCGTGGCGCTGACGCCGATGATGTTTGCGCCGGCTTCGGCGAGACCTACTGCCATGGCGAAGCCGATGCCGCGTTTGCAGCCGGTGACGAGGGCGGTTTTTCCGGTGAGGTCGAATGGGTTCATGGGGAGGTTGATGGTTGGGAGTTGATGGTTGATTGTGAAGAGGGAGAGAAGAGAAAGATGGAGCGACTCTTGCTCTTTCCATCAACTATCAACCCTCGACTATCAACTTTCTTAGCGAAGCTCCGCGATTTCGACGCGGTCCATGTCGGTGAAAGCCTGGTTCTCGCCACCCATGGCCCAGCAGAAGCGGTAGCTGGAGGTGCCGCAGCCGGTGTGGATCGACCACGGCGGGGAAAGCACGGCCTGTCTATCGGCCACCCACAGCGGGCGGGTTTCCCGGGGTTCCCCCATCATGTGGAGGACGCGGTGCGCGGCCGGGACGTCGAAGTAACAATAGACCTCGCTGCGGCGGTCGTGGGTGTGACAGGGCATCGTGTTCCAGACGCTGCCGGGCTTGAACTCGGTGAAGCCGAGCACGAGCTGGCAGCTCTTGATGCCGTTCTCGTGGATGAACTGGAAAATCGTGCGTTCGTTGCACTCGTCCTTGCTGCCGAGTTCGACCCGGTTCGCGTCGGCGCGGGTGGCCTTGACCGTCGGATAGGTGGCGTGGGCGGGATAGCTGACCAGATAGAAAACCGCTGGGCTGTCGGCGGAGGCGCTGGCGAAGGAGATCTCCTTGCTGCCGCGACCGATGTAGAGGACGTCGTGTTTGGCAATCTGATAGACCGTGCCATCGACGGTGACGGTGCCGGCCTCGCCGAAATTGAGGATGCCGAGTTCGCGGCGTTGGCAGAAGAAGTCGGCCTTGAGGGCGTCGTCGTTGCCGAGATCGAGGGCCGCGCTGGTGGGAATGGCGCTGCCGACCACGGCGCGGTCGAGATCGGTGTAAACGAGGCGGACCTCGCCGGGGGCGAAAAGTTCATCGAGGAGAAAGGCGGCGCGCAATTCGTCGGTACCGAGGATCGAAGTTTCGCGGGGTGATGGCATCAATCGGGTTTCCATAATGGTTCTGAATTTGAAAGCGGACCGTTCGGGAAGCCCCGACGCCCGCGACAAAATATCCTTTGATCCGGCGGGGCGACCATTCTTCATTGGCTGGGTCCCGTGGCAACCGGAATTTCAGTTTCCACGTTTACCCGTAATCCTAAAATCCCATGCAACGTCCCAACCAAGCTCACCGCTCGATCTTCGGCAATCTCCTGCTGTTCGCGCTGGCCACCGTTTCCCCGCTCGCCGCTGCGGATCCGCAGCCCGCCCGGATTCTCAAGGACATGGAACGCGTGGCGGATTGGCAGATCGCAAATCCCTCCAAGCACAAGATCCACGACTGGACGCAGGCACCGTTTTTCCTCGGGCTGGCAAGCCTCCATCAGGTTTCGGGCGAGGCGAAATATCTCGAAGCACTCGACTCATTCGGCAAGCAGCTTGCCTACGGGCCCGGCCCCCGCTTGACCCACGCGGACGACCACGCGGTGCTCCAGGCATGGCTTGAAATGCATCGTCTTGACAAGGATCCGGCGAAGCTGCAGCCGAGCATCGATCATTTTCAAAAAGTGACCGCGGCACTCGCGGATGTGGGCCCGAATTCGATCTCCGGAGGATCCTTCACCTGGTGCTGGTGCGACGCGCTGTTCATGTCGCCCGCCGTTTGGACGCATCTCTCGAAGATTACCGGCGATCCGAAATATCTGGCCTGGGCGGACAAGGAGTGGTGGACGACCACCGATGTGCTCTATGACCCGACGCACCATCTCTACTATCGGGACAACAAGTTTTTCACCAAGCGCACTCCATCCGGCAAGAAGGTCTTTTGGTCCCGGGGCAACGGCTGGGTCGTCGGTGGCTTGGTTCACATGCTGGATTATCTGCCCGAAAATCATCCTTCGCGGATGAAATACCTCGGCCTCTATCACGACATGATGCACGCCCTGCTCAAGCTCCAGAATCCCGACGGTCTCTGGCGCTCCAGCCTGCTCGACCCGCAGAATCCGCAGGGCGAGTCGTCGGGCTCGGCGTTTTTCACCTACGCCATGGCCTGGGGGATCAACCGCGGGCTGCTGCCTGCCGAAACGTTCCGCCCCGCGGTGATGAATGGCTATCAGGCACTGGCGAAAAACATCCAGCCGACCGGCATGTTAGGATTCGTGCAGAAAATCGGCGATGCTCCGGACAAGCAGGACACCGTCGCGGAATCGACTGAAGTCTATGGCTCCGGCGCGTTTATGCTAGCCGGTGCGGAGGTGATCCGGTTGCTGGATCCATCGAAGCGCCGAACCGATCTGGCGACGTTCAAGGATGTGAAACTGCCGGAACGATTCCTGCCAGCCACACCGCGCGCGTTCGCCCGCTTCGTGCCGGAGCGAATGGATGATTTCGCCTGGGAGAATGACCTCGTGGCCTTCCGCACCTACGGCCCGGCGCTGCGGCCCGGCCCGGAGAACAGCGGCATCGACTGCTGGTTCAAGCGCGTTCCCTATCCGATCATCGACAAGTGGTACATGGAGGACCGCCTCAAGCTGCCCTACGGAAACGTCGCGAAGCCATACCACGACGACCAGGGCGAAGGCTACGATGTCTACAAAGTCGGCGACACCCGCGGTTGCGGCGGCATCTCGGTCTGGGCCGACGACAAGCTTCACAACTCCGACACTTTCATCGCCCACCGCGTCATCGATAACACGCCGGAGCGCGTCAGTTTCGAGCTCGACTATGCCAGCGATTTCAAAGGCAAGGTCCTGCGCGAGACCCGACGCATCACCCTGCTCATGGGCCAGCGACTGTTCGAATCCTATTCGCGCTTCACTCTCGACGGCGCTCCCGCTGCCCAGCTCGATGTCGCGATAGGGCTCAATATTCAGGGCAAGAATCCCCAGGTATCGCACTTGGCGAAGGAAGGGAGCATGGCGGTGTGGGAGGAACTCGACGGTTACGGACTCGGCACAGCCGTCGTCATCGATCCCACCCGCGTGGTGAAAATGCTGCCATTCAAGGATCCCGCAGGCCTGAACCAGACACTCTGCCTTGCCCGGACCGACAAAGAAGGAGGTATCCGCTGGTTTTCCGGCTTTGGATGGGAAGGTCAGGGCGAGATCACGACCGAAATGAAATGGGAGTCCTATTTGAAGGACTTCGCGGGAAAATCCGTGAAACAGCCATTCGAGGTCCCGTCATTCAAGGTCCACACGCTCGACATTCCCGCCGCCCAGTGAGCGGTGGACGCCAAACTCCGGGATTCCCCCGCCGGCCCATCTGAATTTCAGAATCGGGCATGGCGGGTGCTACCCCCGCTCTTGACAGCCCCCGTCTCGAAAAGCAGATTCCTGCCCCGTTTCTGCCTCAACCTGTGATGTTCCCGTGATTCCCGGTCGCATTGTCGGCTGGGTCGGGCGAATTCCAAGCGACTCCCTTGCGCCAGAAGATGGCACTCTTACTTTCGACACATTTCCTCCATCAATTCCATGTCATCATCGCAGAAATCCCCATTTGGCTGGCCTGAGCCCCAAGGACTTTGGCATCCGTCGCGCGAGAAAGACGCGTGCGGCGTCGGTTTCATCGCCCACCTCAAGGGCAAGCGCTCGCATGACATCGTCCTCAAAACGCTGACGATGAACGAGCACATGGACCACCGCGGTGCCAGTGGCTCGGACCCGGCAACCGGCGACGGCGCGGGCATGCTCATCCAGATGCCGGACAAGTTTTTGCGCCGCGAAATGTCGGCGAAGGGAGTCGAGTTGCCCCCGGAAGGTGATTATGGCTCGGGCTGCGTGTTTTTCTCACCGGAAGCGGCGGTGCGCGAGGTGGCGATGCAGGTTTTCGAACACGTCATCCGCGAGCAGGGACAGAAATTCCTCGGCTGGCGCACGGTGCCGGTGAAGAGCGCGATCCTCGGAAAAACCTCCGGCCGCTATGAGCCGGTCATCAAGCAGGTCTTCATCGGAAAAAGCGACGACATCACCGACGCGATGACCTTCGAGCGCAAGCTCTACGTCATCCGCAAGCAGGTCGGAACCTGGATCCGCAACAACGAGGTGCCTAACCAATTCCGCGACGTCCATGGCAACAAGAGCAACACCTTTCCCGGCGCTGACTATCATTATGTCACCGGTCTCTCGGCCCGCACGATGATCTACAAGGGCATGCTGACACCTTGCCAGCTATCCGAGTATTTCCCGGATTTCCTCGATCCGGATTTCGAATCCGCGCTGGCGCTGATGCACACCCGTTTCTCGACGAACACCTTCCCGAGTTGGTCGCGTGCCCACCCTAACCGTTTCATCGCCCACAATGGCGAGATCAACACGGTCATGGGCAACGCGAATTTCATGAAGGCCCGCCAGGCGCTCTGCCAGTCGGATCTGTTCGGCACGGAAATCGAAAACATCTTCCCGGTCATCAATGAAGATGGCTCCGACTCCGCGCGTTTCGACAATGCGTTGGAGTTCATGCATTTCGGCGGCTACGACCTCGTCCACGCGATGATGATGATGATTCCCGAACCTTGGGAACGTCACACCATGATGGATGAGGAGAAGAAGGCGTTCTACGAATTCCACGCCTGCCTGATGGAGCCATGGGACGGCCCGGCTTCGATCACTTTCTCAGACGGCCAGCAGATCGGTGCCGTGCTTGATAGAAATGGTCTCCGCCCGAGCCGCTATTATGTCACGGACGACGATCTCGTCATCATGGCATCGGAAGTCGGCGTCGTGCCGGATCTCGATCCGAATTCCATCATCGAAAAAGGCCGCCTGCGCCCCGGCAAGATGTTCCTCGTGGACATGAAGGAAGGCCGCATCGTCCCCGACGACGAAGTGAAGAAGCGCGTCTATGGTGCCAAGCCTTACGGCCAGTGGCTCAAGGAAAACCGCATCACTCTGAAGGACCTCCCTGCTGCCAAGGAAGCGAAGACCGTCGAGGAAGACCGCGTGTTGGAGCGCCAGATCGCATTCGGCTACACCTACGAGGATCTCCGCATGCTGCTCGGACCCACGGCTTCCACCGGCGTCCAGCCGATCTCCTCGATGGGCAATGACACGCCTCTCGCCGTATTGTCCACCAAGCCGAAGCATCTCTATCAGTATTTCAAGCAGATCTTCGCGCAGGTCACCAATCCGGCTCTCGACTGTATCCGCGAAGAGCTCGTCACCTCCACAGAGACATTCCTCGGTTCCGAAGGCAATCTGCTCGCGCCCGGCCCGCAAAGCTGCCGCATGATCCGTCTCGACAGCCCCTTGATCGACAATGAATCGCTTGCCCGCCTCCGCGAGGTGGACCTTGATGGATTCAAGGCCACCACCATCGATGCCCTGTTCCCTACCGATCAAGGTGGTGACGGACTCGAAGCCGCATTCGACAACATCTGCGCCCAGGCTGACGAGGCCATCGCCGCCGGTTACAACCTGCTGATTCTTTCCGATAGAAACATCGATAAAGCCAACGCCGCGATCCCCACCCTGCTCCTGATGGGAGGCCTCCACCACTATTTGGTCGGACAAGGCACGCGCACGCTCGTCAGCATCATCCTGGAAACCGGCGAGGCCCGCGAGGTCCACCATTTCTCCACGCTCATCGGCTACGGCGCGGATGCGATCAACCCGTATATGGCGTTCGAATCCATCCACAAGATGATCAAGGACGACATGCTCGCCATAGACTTCGACAAGGCGGTTTACAACTTCCTCAAAGGTTCGATCAAGGGCGTGGTGAAGACCATGGCTAAAATGGGAATTTCCACCGTCGCCTCTTACCGCGGCGCACAGATTTTCGAAACCATCGGCCTCAGCACCGAGCTCGTGAACAAGTTTTTCCACGGCACCTCCAGCCGTTGCGAAGGCTCGGACATCGATCAAGTCGCCGAGGAGGCCCTCATCCGCCACCGTGACGCATTCCCTGATAGACGCATCGAAACCGACGAAGCCGCGCTCGATGCCGGCGGTGTCTATCAGTGGCGCAGCGATGGTGAGTATCACCTATTCAATCCGGAAACCATCCACCTTCTCCAGAAGTCCACCCGCACCGGCAGCTACGAGGTTTTCAAGCAGTATGCCAAGAAGGTGAACGACCAGAGCGAGAACATCTCCACGCTGCGCGGCCTGATGAAGTTCAAAAGCAACCGCAAGCCGGTGCCGCTCGATGAAGTGGAATCCGTCGAAGCCATCACCAAGCGCTTCAAAACCGGTGCGATGTCGTATGGCTCGATCTCGCAGGAAGCCCACGAAACGCTCGCCATCGCGATGAACCGCATCGGCGGCAAGTCGAACACCGGCGAAGGCGGAGAGGATCCGGAACGTTTCGTCACCCTGCCTAACGGCGACAGCAAGCGCTCTGCCATCAAACAGGTCGCCTCCGGCCGTTTCGGCGTCACCGGTGAATACCTCGTCAACGCGGACGAAATCCAGATCAAGATTTCCCAAGGCGCGAAGCCCGGCGAAGGCGGCGAACTTCCGGGTTCGAAAGTCTATCCGTGGATCGCAAAGGTCCGTTACTCGACTCCGGGTGTCGGCCTCGTCTCCCCTCCTCCGCACCACGACATCTACTCGATCGAGGATCTATCGGAACTCATCCACGACCTGAAGAATTCCAACCCGCGCGCCCGCATCAACGTGAAGCTCGTGGCGGAAGTCGGCGTCGGAACCATCGCTGCCGGTGTCGCCAAGGCCCACGCCGACGTGATCCTCATCGCCGGCCACGACGGCGGCACGGGTGCTTCACCATCCTCCTCCATCTTCAACGCCGGTGCCCCGTGGGAACTCGGCCTCGCGGAAACCAACCAAATCCTCCTTCTCAACGATCTCCGCAGCCGCGTGGTCCTTGAAACGGACGGGCAGCTCAAGACCGGCCGGGACGTCGCCATCGCGACTCTGCTAGGAGCTGAGGAATACGGATTCGCCACCGCACCGCTCGTCACCGTCGGTTGTTTGATGATGCGCGTCTGTCAGAAAAACACCTGTCCGGTCGGCATCGCCACTCAGGACCCGGAGCTTCGCAAGAACTTCGAGGGCAAGCCGGAGCACGTCGTGAATTTCATGACGTTCATCGCCATGGAACTTCGCGAGATCATGGCGGAGCTTGGTTTCCGCAAGATCACCGACATGGTTGGGAAGGTCGAATGCCTCGACACCAACGAAGCGACCAGTCATTGGAAAGCCAAGGGCGTGGATCTAACGAGCATTTTCCACAAGCCGGATGTCGGCGATAGCGTCGGCACCTATCAGACCCTGGAGCAGGATCACGGTCTCAAGGTCGCCCTCGACAACACGCACCTGCTCACCCTTTGCAAACCCGCCATCGAGCGTGGTGAGAAGGTCAAAGCGGAACTGCCCATCATCAACATCAATCGCGTCGTCGGCACCATCACCGGCAGCGAAATTTCCCGCAAATACGGCGGCAAGGGACTTCCCGAGGACACCATCGACCTCAAGTTCGTCGGCAGCGCGGGTCAATCGCTCGGTGCGTTCACGCCTCCGGGCATGACGTTCCGTCTCGAAGGTGATGCGAACGATTACGTCGGCAAGGGTCTGTCAGGCGCGAAGATAATCATCTATCCACCCAAGAACGCCCGCTTCAAGCCCGAGGAGAACATCATCATCGGCAACGTCGCCCTTTACGGAGCGACCAGCGGTGAAGCATACTTCAATGGCATCGCTGGCGAACGCTTCTGCGTCCGTAACTCCGGCGCATCCGCCGTTGTCGAGGGCGTGGGCGACCACGGCTGCGAATACATGACCGGCGGACAAGTGATTGTGCTCGGTGAAACCGGCCGCAATTTCGCGGCGGGCATGTCCGGAGGCGTCGCCTACGTTTACGACGTCGACGGTCTGTTCGAGAAGCGCCTCAACAAGGAGATGGTGAACCTCTATCGCCTCATCGAGTGCAGCGACAAGGACATCGAACTGGTGAAATCCACCATCGAGAAACACGTCGATTACACCGGCTCGCCACGCGGCAAGTTCCTGTTGGAAAACTGGAAGGCCGAGCTGCCGAAGTTCTTCAAGGTGCTCCCGCGCGACTACGAGCGCATGCTCGAAGCCTTCAAACGCGTCGAGGAGCAGGGCCTCACCGGCGACGAGGCCGCGATGGCCGCCTTCGAGGAAAACCTCAAGGACCTCGCCCGCGTTGGCGGCAACTAACATACAGCGTTTACTTTTTACTATCTGATCAAATGGGCAAGCCAACAGGATTCATGGAAGTCGATCGGGTGACCGATTCCGAAACCGCACCACTCGAGCGAATCAAGAACTGGCGCGAGTTCAAGATTCACTCCGATGAGAAACAACAACGAGCCCAGGGCTCGCGCTGCATGGATTGCGGCACGCCCTTCTGCCACACCGGCCACATGGTTTCCGGCATGGCCAGCGGGTGCCCGGTGAACAACCTGATCCCCGAGTGGAACGACCTGATCTTCCGCGGTCGTTGGAAGGAAGCACTGCAACGCCTTCACAAGACTAACAACTTCCCGGAATTCACCGGCCGCGTTTGCCCCGCTCCATGCGAAGGTTCCTGCGTTCTCGGCGTGATCGAACCGCCCGTCACCATCAAAAACAACGAGTGCGCCATCATCGACCGCGGCTGGGAGGAAGGCTGGGTGGTTCCGAAAATCCCGGCGATCCGCACCGGCAAGAAAGTAGCCATCGTCGGTTCCGGTCCTGCCGGTCTCGCCTGTGCCGACCAGCTCAACCAGGCCGGTCACAGCGTCACCGTCTTCGAGCGCGAGGACCGCATCGGCGGTTTGCTGATGTATGGCATTCCTAACATGAAGCTCGACAAAGAGCTAGTCGTCCAACGCCGCGTCAACCTGATGGCGGAGGAAGGCATCGTTTTCAAAACCGGCATCTTCATTGGCAAGGACAGCGAGTGGACCGCCGAGCGCTTGAGGAAAGACTTCGACTCCGTCGTCCTCTGCTGCGGTGCGACCGCCGGCCGTGATCTCCCCATTGAAAACCGTGACGCCACCGGCGTTTACATGGCGATGGAGTTTCTCACCACCAACACCCGCTATCAGCTCGACCATCAATTCGACGGCACCAATCCCTCCCTCAACGCCACCGGCAAGAACGTGGTCGTCATCGGCGGCGGCGACACCGGCACCGACTGTGTCGGCACCAGCCTGCGCCACGGTTGCAAGAGCGTGATCCAGTTGGAAATCATGCCAATGCCGCCCGAAAAGCGTGCTGCTAACAACCCGTGGCCCGAGTGGCCGAAGGTTTACAAGATGGATTATGGCCAGGAAGAGGCCGCAGCGATCCAAGGCCGCGACCCGCGCCACTATCTGGTGCAGACCAAGCGTTTCATCAAGGACGCCGCAGGCAATCTCAGTGGTCTCGAAATCGTCGAGATCGAATGGGCCAAGGACGACCAGGGCCGTTTCATCCCAAAAGATGTCGAAGGCACCCAGCAGGTGATCCCCTGCCAGCTCGCATTGTTAGCCATGGGCTTCACCGGTCCGGAAACCGAGGTCATCCAACAGTTCGCGCTCGATACCGACGTCCGCTCCAACATCAAGGCCGACCATGGCACCTTCACCACGAATGTCCCCGGAGTCTTCGCCGCCGGCGACGTCCGCCGCGGCCAGTCGCTCGTCGTGTGGGCCATCAACGAAGGCCGAGGTGCCGCCCGTGAGTGCGACCGCTTCCTGATGGGGGCGACGAATTTGCCGTGATCGAAACACTGCGGAAAACGCAGACTGCCATGTGAGTTCCCCGGTCCTCAAGCCATGGAATTCTCTTGCCCGATGCCGCCCGATTGGGGATATGTCGGACTATGGCTACTTCTCATGGCCCCAATTCCGACCGCAGGGCGCACGCGTTTGATCCGGCGACCTTGGCACGCTCGGTTATCGCGCTGCCGCTGATGGAGCAGATCGAACTCGAATCCGCGGTCACCCGGAAGCTTGAAGCCGCATGTCCGGAAATCCGTGAGAAACACAACTCTGCGATTTTCCTGCACCCGGATTTTCCCGGTGGGACTGATGCAGCGTTGAAAGCACTGCGCAAGGATCTGCTAGCGGCGAAGAAGAGACTGAAGCCTGGATCGCCTCAGTCCATTGACGCTCCTGATCCGTCTATCAACGGCCACGTCGCCTTCGCTTCGTTAGAGGGGCCGGTCATCCGCTACCTTCTGGCCAGATCCGACGCGGTCGAACGGATCTGGCCGACCCGGTTCGACGTGACCATCGACCTCAACCTGAATTTCAAACCCTTGGACAGCCTGCGCCAGGAAGTGGTGGCGGGTGCCTTGGGATCCGGACGTTCCGATCCCCGGAGGGTGGCCAAGAAGCTGATCGCGGATTACATTGAGATGGCCATGAAGGCCGCCGGAGTCACCGACCCAGATCAGGGTGTTGACGAGTTGAAGACGGCTGTTAGCACCCAGTATGTTTTCGCCAGGCTCGAAGGCAGCGTGATCCAGGAGCTCGTGAAGATCGACAACCGTGAGGCTGAAAATCTCTTGAAAATGGCCACCAAAGCGACCCCGCAAATTGTGAAGGAAGCGGTCGGGCGCAAGCCCCGGGAAGTGGCCGAAGCAGTTAGGTCGGTGCCTGAAATTGAACTCTCACGGTTCCGCACCATCCACCACATCTGGCCCGATTTCGAGATCCGGACCTGCGTCACCAGTTCCATCCGCACCGTGAAGGTGGATGCCGCGCGGCACTCCTTCAGCGCGCTCGGCGACGGCATCACCTGGGCGGTTCTGGACACCGGGATCGACGCCCTTCACCCGCACTTCCGGCTCCACGCGAATATCGATCCATCGTCGCCCTATCACGCGGACTTCACCGGAGCACCTGGAGGGCCGCAGCCGTTGAAAGACGACTACGGGCATGGCACCCACGTCGCCGGGATCATCGCCGGCCAGCAGTCGCTATCAGACGGATCCAGATCCGCGGAAATGACCGCGGTCTGGCACGAGCTCGACAGCGGCGGGAAAAAGGTGCGCCGCTCGAAATCCCTCGACGCGGTCAGCGGCATGGCTCCCAAATGCAAGCTCATCAGCCTCAAGGTGCTCGATGAATTCGGGATTGGCAGGGCCAGCAACGTCATCGCCGCGATCTCGCACGTCCAGCTCATCAACAGCCACGGACGCGATTTGAAAATCCATGGCATCAATCTGAGCCTGGGTCATTCGTTTGATCCCAAATGGTTCGCCTGCGGCCACAGCCCGCTCTGCGTGGAGGTCAACCGGCTGGTGAAATCGGGAGTCGTGGTGGTCGTCGCCGCCGGCAACACGGGCTATGGCAGCCTGCAAACCAAGGAAGGTGTTAGCGACACCAGTCTCGATCTAACCATCAACGACCCTGGCAACGCCGAGTGTGCCATCACGGTTGGCTCGACCCACCGCGACATGCCGCATCGATATGGAGTTTCCTACTTCTCGTCCAAGGGGCCGACCGGCGATGGCCGCTACAAGCCCGATCTCCTCGCCCCCGGTGAAAAGATCATCTCCTGCGCCGCGGCGCACAGTGCTCTCGTCGAGCGCGAGACCGAGGCCGGGGACTGCTTCTACTTTGAAAACAGCGGCACCAGCATGGCCGCACCCCATGTGAGCGGCGCGATCGCGGCATTTCTATCGATACGCCGCGAATTCATCGGCGAGGCCGAGAAGGTCAAACAGGTCTTCACCGCCACGGCCACCGACCTTGGCCGCGACCGCTATTTCCAGGGCGCGGGTCTGCTGGACCTCATGCGCGCCATCCAGTCCGTCTAACCTCTTACTCCAATCCCCACTCCCATGAACAACCACATCAAGGGTATCCCCTACAGCGCCGCCGAGTTCGACAAGGCTGGCAAACTTCTCTCGCAACCGACCGTCCCGGCTGGAACGACCGACCTCATCGTCGTCTCCCACGGCTGGAACAACGACCGCGCCGATGCTGAGGCGCTTTATACCAAACTGTTTGGAAATTTCGCCGATGTCACCGCCAACGATCCTGCGATCCAACAGCGCAAGATCGCGATCATCGGCGTCATCTGGCCGTCCAAGAAATTCGATGAACTCATGACCCAGCCCAAGGGCAGCAAGGGCGCCGGCGGAGCTGCCGCGGCCGGGGCTACGGACAGGGCTGCCTCGGAAGAGGAAATGCTGGCCGCGATCGAGCGGGTCGCCCCGCTGTTCGACGACGCGGGGGACACGGAAAGGTTGGTATTGCTCCGCAAGCTGGTCCCGAAGCTGGAGGACGACCCCGCCGCGCAGGGAGAGTTCGTGGAGACGCTGCGCAAGCTGCTGGATCCCGATGACAGCAAGCTCTCCGAGCAAAGCAAGGACGACGGCTCCGCGATCTTTTTCCGGGCTCCGGCGGAGGTCATCTTCGAGCGTGCTGGAATAGACGACGCCCTCCCGGCGACTCCGGTAGCGAACGACGAAGGCCACGCCGCCGGGATCGGCAGCTTCTTTTCCGGAGCGGTCAACAAGGTCGGCGGCCTGCTCAATCTAACAACCTATTTCGAGATGAAGCAGCGCGCCGGAACTGTCGGCAAGACCGGGCTGTCCCCGCTGCTCGACAAGCTCGCGAGCCGGGTCGAGCGGATCCATCTGGCAGGCCACAGCTTCGGCGGGCGCGTGGTCACCGCCGCCGCGGCTAATTCCACGACGAACAAGCTCCGCAGCCTGTCGCTGTTGCAGGCCGCGTTTTCCCACAATGGCTTCTCGCAGAAACGCAACGGCTTCTTCCGCAGCGTCGTGAAAAACCAGCGGATCGCCGGGGCTATCCTCGTCACCCACACCAAAAACGACACCGCAGTCGGCAAGGCCTATCCGACCGCCTCCCGGATCAGCCGGGACAACGCCTCCGGCTTCGGCGATGCCGACGATGAATTCGGTGCCATCGGCTCAAACGGCGCCCAACAGATGGAAGCGGGAGAGGTTTCCCCCGCCGCGAAGGAATTGTTAGCCACCGGCCAGGCCTATCCGATTCAGCCCGGCAAGTTTCACAACCTGGAAAGCAGCAAATTCATCATCGATCCCAATGGTGGCGACGCGCACGGGTTTGTTTACGTTGCCCAAGTTGCGTGGGCGATCAGCAGGGCGGTCGTTTCCTGAGCTGGATACAGCCGCGGCCTCATCGCCTTGATTGTTAGAAATCGCCTGCGCTTCAAGGAAAATCCCGCCAAGGAGATGCCTTCTGACAACAATTGCCGGGTTCGCATTCCTAAGGTTTCGATCTCAAGGATCGTCTCGCCGAAAACCCCGATGACCGTTGCCGCGCCGATTTTTGTAGTCTCGCTCAAATGCTTGTGGCCGTGGATGAAATAACGGGGTTGAGTTGATTCGCCATAGTTCAGGAAGCCATCGAAACCCTGATGGGTGTCATTGGCGGCGGGGAAACCAAGGGGCTGAATGAATTCCGCGGTCCTTTCGTTAGGCGTAGCTGCGGATGGAGACGTGGACGTCTTCGAAGACGAGTTTTTCCTTGTGCAGCGTCGGGGCGGTGCCGTCGCCATTGTATTGCCAAGCGGAGACGTGGGCGAAATTCGCATCGTCGCGCTTGGCTTCGCCGGCCTGGGTGCTGCCGGAGATGACTTCGGGGTCGGTCTCGAAGAACTGGTGCTCGGTGCGGAAGTGACCGCCGCAGGATTCCTCGCGTTCGCGTGCGTCGTAGCACATGACTTCACCGAATTCGAGGAAGTCCGCGACGCGGACGGCTTTTTCGAGTTCCATGTTTGCATTGGCTCCGGAGCCGGGGATGCGGACGTTCTGCCAGAATTCCTCGCGGACCTGCGGGATTTTTTCGAGCGCTTCGTCGAGTCCCTCGCGGGAGCGGGCCATGCCGCACTTGTCCCAAATGATCATGCCGAGCTCGCGGTGGAAGGAGTCCACGGTGCGCTTGCCTTGGATACCTAGCAGTTTGTTGGTCCGTTCGCGGGTTTCGGCCTCGGTCTGTTTGAACTCGGACATCGAGGTGCTGATAGAGCCGGGTTTCTGGGTAACGAGGTAGTTGGCGATGGTGGTGGGGATGACGAAATACCCGTCGGCCAGGCCTTGCATCAGCGCCGAGGCACCGAGACGGTTGGCGCCGTGGTCGGAGAAATTCGCCTCACCTAACACATGAAGACCGGGGATGTTGGACATCAGGTTGTAGTCCACCCACAGACCGCCCATGGTGTAGTGGACGGCGGGATAGATCATCATCGGGCCCTTGTAAGGATCTTCACCCGCGATCTTGTCATACATCTGGAACAGGTTGCCGTAGCGCGAACGGATGGCGTCCTCGCCGAGGCGTCTGGTCGCATCGCGGAAATCCAGATAGACGCCGAGGCCTGTGGGGGCGACGCCGCGGCCTTCATCGCAGACTTCCTTGGCGGCGCGGGAGGAAATGTCGCGCGGCGCAAGGTTGCCGAAGGACGGGTATTTCCGCTCCAGGAAATAGTCGCGCTGGTCTTCAGGAACGTCGGCGGCGCTGATCTGTTTGGCGCGCAGCTTGGCGGCGGTTTCCTTGTTGGTGGGAGCCCAGATGCGGCCGTCGTTGCGGAGCGACTCTGACATCAAGGTGAGTTTCGACTGATAGTCCCCGCTGACCGGGATGCAGGTCGGGTGGATCTGGGTGTAGCACGGATTGGCAAACAAGGCACCGCGGCGGGCGGCGCGCCAGGCGGCGGTGACGTTGCAGCCCATCGCGTTGGTGGAGAGGAAAAAGACGTTGCCGTAGCCACCGGTGGCGAGGATCACGGCGTCGGCGGCGTGGGTGGAGATTTCCCCGCTGTTCAGGTCTCTAACGACAATGCCCTTGGCGTGGCCGTTCACCAGCACGAGATCGAGCATCTCGGTGCGCGGATACATTCTCACGCCGCCCTTGTGGATTTCCTTCTCAAGCGCCTGATAGCAACCGATGAGAAGCTGCTGCCCGGTCTGGCCGCGGGCGTAGAAAGTGCGGGAGACCTGCGAACCGCCGAACGAACGGTTGTCGAGCAGGCCGCCGTATTCGCGGGCGAAGGGCACGCCCTGCGCGACGCATTGGTCGATGATCGAGTTGGAAACCTCGGCAAGCCGATAGACGTTGCCTTCCCGGGCGCGGAAGTCGCCGCCCTTGATGGTGTCGTAGTAGAGGCGGCGGATGGAGTCCCCGTCGTTCTGATAGTTCTTGGCGGCGTTGATGCCACCCTGCGCGGCGATCGAGTGGGCGCGGCGCGGGCTGTCCTGATAGCAGAAGCACTTCACCTGATAGCCCATCTCGGCAAGCGAGGCGGCGGCGGCCCCGCCGGCAAGGCCGGAGCCGACGATGATGACGGAGAATTTCCGCTTGTTCGCCGGGTTGATGAGCTTGGAGTCCATCTTGTGCTTGGACCACTTTTGCTCAAGGGGGCCGGACGGGATTTTGCTGTCGAGGACGATGGACATGGCGGGTGGGAGTGGAAATTGAGCGAAGGTTTAGCGGCCGAATTTGAAGACGTAGATGGCGACCGGAATGGAGACGAAGCCGAGCCAAATCAGGGCGGTGTAGCCCTTGGCAATCAAATCGATGGCGGAAGCGGATTTCTGGGAGCGAAGGCCGAGGGTCTGAAAGATCGCAGCCACGCCGTGGACGAGGTGGGAACATAGCAAGGTCATCGCGAGGATGTAAAACGCGACCACATACCAGACCGAAAACCCGTCGATCACCATTTTCCAGGCATCGTGTCGGAACTCGCCGGTGGCGGCCATGTAGGCTTGGTCGGTGTAGAACGCCGGATTGTTATATTCGTTGCCGACGCGGACGGTGAAATGAAGGAGGTGGAAGACGAGGAAAGCGAGGATCGTCAGGCCGGACCAGATCATGATCCGCGACGCCTTGGAGGCCTGGAGCGTGGCCTTGTATTCATACTGCTGGCGGGCCGCCTTGTTCTGGCGGGTCAACGCGATGGTGGCGGCGATGTGAAGGACCACCGCGGCCAGCAGGCCGATGCGGGCGACCCAGATGCCTGCCCCGTGCAGCACATGATGGAGAAACTGCGCGTAGTCGTTGAAAGCTTCCGGCCCGGCGAACACCAGCAGGTTGCCCGACATGTGGCCGGCAAGGAATAGCACCAGAACGATCCCGGTGAGGGCTACGACGAGCTTTTTCCCGATGGAGGAGGACCAGTAAGTTTCGAGACAACGGGTGAGGGCGTTCATGGCATTGAAGGAAAGATGGCTGCGCAGGCCGGGCGAGGAATAGACAGGGAAGAATAGGTTTTCAAGGGGAGACTCAAGCGGGAGTCGAATCGGGCAAGCGAATGGCTGGATATGCGCCTGTGAGTAGGGATTCCGGACGTTTGACGCCTGAATAATTCCTCCGGCAGGTGTTTAAAAAGTTGGCCCGCTGCCTGCTATTCTGCAAGAAAACACCCATGGAAATGTTCAAGGGCTACGACCCCGGTAAGTTTTACGACGAGATGTTTGAGGCGGATGGAACCGTTCGCGCTCATTGTGCACCACTCCTTGAAAAGTTTGGCAAAGTGGACCAGCGGGACTTCCTCGCCCGGAAAGCCAATTCAGAGCTCTACTTCCTCCGCCAGGGCATCACCTTCAATGTCTATCATGACGATCAGGGCACCGAGCGGATTTTCCCGTTCGATCCGATTCCGCGGGTGATGCCGGCAAGCGAGTGGGAGCATTTGGAAGCCGGACTCACCCAACGGATCGTCGCGCTGAACCTGTTTCTCCACGACATCTATCACGACCAGCAGATCCTCAAGGACGAAGTGATTCCCCGGTTCTATATCGAGCAGGCGAAGCACTATCGGCCGGAGTTCCGCGGCGTGGACGTGGCGGGCGACATCTACATCCACATTTGCGGCAGTGACCTGATCCGCGGTGGGGACGGGGTCTACTACGTGCTCGAGGACAACGGCCGCTGCCCGTCGGGCGCGTCCTATCTGTTGGAGAACCGCAACGCGCTGAAGCGGGCGTTCCCCGGCATCTTCGAGGCGGTGGGCGTGCGGCCGGTGGATTCCTATCCGCGCGATTTGCTGAACATGCTCCATCACATCTCGCCGCGCCGCGAGGGTGATCCGGTGTGCGTCCTGCTCACTCCCGGCTGCCACAACAGCGCCTATTTCGAGCACTGCTACCTGGCGCGGGAAATGGGCATCGACATCGTCGAGGGCAAGGACCTCGCGGTGGTGGACAACTTCGTTTACATGCGGACGACCCGCGGCCTGGTGCGGGTGGATGTGATCTATCGGCGCATCGACGACGACTTCATCGATCCGGTGGTGTTCCGGAAGGATTCGGTGCTGGGCGTGCCCGGACTGATGAACGCCTATCGCAAGGGCAACGTCTCGCTGGCCAACGCCGTCGGCACCGGCGTGGCGGATGACAAGGTGATCTACTATTTCGTCCCAAAAATGATCGAGTATTACCTCGGTCAGGAGCCGATCCTGCCGAACGTCCCGACCTACCTCGCATCCGAGGAGGCGGACCTGAAATTCATTCTCGCGAATTTGCCAGAGCTGGTGGTGAAAGCGGCCAACGAATCCGGCGGTTACGGCATGCTGATGGGCCCCTCCGCCACCAAGGACGAAATCGCCGCTTTCCGCGAACGTATCATCGCGGATCCCCGCAACTACATCGCCCAGCCGGTCATCGCACTCTCCCGCTCCCCCACCTGGTGCGACGGGGCCATGGAGGGCCGCCACATCGACCTGCGGCCCTACGTCATCTATGGCAAGAACGTGAAAATCGTGCCCGGCGGTCTCACCCGCGTGGCCCTCACCAAGGATTCGCTGGTCGTTAATTCTTCCCAAGGCGGCGGAAGCAAGGACACTTGGGTGCTTCGTCATTAGAAAATCATCATGTTATCCCGAGTTGCCAATACCCTCTACTGGATGGTCCGCTATGTGGAGCGGGCCGATAACCTCTCCCGCCTGATCGACGTCAACCAGCAGCTTCTGCTGGACTTCGAGCGGCTCGACAGCGAGCGCCTGCGCGGCTTCTGGCAGCCGATCATCCTGAGCACCGGCGACGAGGAAGCGTTCGCCAAGCTCTACGATGAAACCGGCAGCGAGGAGGTCATCCGTTTCCTAACCGACGATCCGCGCAATCCCAACAGCATCACCTCGTGCATCGCCCTGGCGCGTGAAAACGCCCGCACGGTCCGCGACCAGTTGTCAGACGAATTGTGGGAGGAGCTGAATGCGCTCTATCTGTTTTCACGTTCGGACGAGGCGAAGCGGGTGATCGCCACCGATCCGTCAAGATTCTATGAAAATGTTAGGCGCTCCGCGGTGACTTTCCTCGGAATCGCCGCGTCCACGATCTCGCGCAATGAGGCGTGGGAGTTCATGGACTTGGGCCGCCATTTGGAACGGGCGGACAAGACCACCCGCTTCCTCGATGTGTCCAGCTATCTGCCGGCAGACGAGGACGGGATGGAAGCGGCTTCTCCGGGCATTCTCCACTGGACGGCCATCCTCCGTTCGTGCGGCGCGATGGGTGCTTTCCGCGCGGCGCAACGCGAGATCACGGCCCAAGGTGTGGTCGATTTCCTGATCTTCTCCAAGGACTTCCCGCGCTCTATCCGCTACTGCATCGACAAGGTGGACATCAGCCTGCACCGGATCTCCGGGACGCCGCGCGGAGCGTTTTCCAACGAGGCGGAGCGCGAAACCGGCCGCCTGATGGCGGAGTTGAACTTCGGCTCGACCGAGGACGTTTTCGTGGCGGGTCTGCACGACTATCTGGATGCCCTTCAAGGCCGCTTCAATCACATCGGCGCGGAGTTCTTCGAACGCTATGTCCTGATGCCCGAGCGAGTCCAGGTCCGGCCGGATCCGAAACCGCCGACCCTGTCCGATGCCGCCGCATGGCATCAGGAACAACAGCAACATCAGAAGCAAAAGTGATCCGTTCCGATGATGCGGTGCCGTCGGCGCTGGGCACAAAGCTCTCGGTGTTTCACCGGACCGCATTCATCTACGCATCCCCGGTGACTAACAGCGTCAACACGCTGCATCTGGAGCCCCGGACTTTTCCCTATCAGAAAACGATCGGTGCCCTGATCCGCGTGATCCCGGCCACCCGGGTGCGCCGGTTCACCGATCTGTTCCAGAACATCACCCATCATTTCGACCTCCTCGCGCCGCATGGGCGCCTGGAAATCGAAAGCCGGATCCGGGTGCACAACCTGCCGCTGGACATTTCCACCGCGAGCAGGGTGGCGACCGCGGAGGGCTTCAGCGACTTGTCGATCCGCGAGCAGATCTGGCCGTATTTGCAGGAAAGCCGCTGGGTTTCCCGGCATCCGGAAGTGTGGCGGCAGGCGGTGGACATCACCCGCGATTTCACGGCGGTGTTTGATCAGGCGAACGCCCTGATGGCTTGGATCCACCGGGAATTCCGCTATGAACCCGGAGTGACCAATGTGAACACCCATTTGGAGGAAGCTTTCGAAATGCGGCACGGGGTTTGCCAGGATTTCTCGCACGTGATGCTGGGATTGTGCCGGTCCGTGGGAATCCCGGCCCGCTACGCCTCCGGCTACCTTTACAACGGCCCGCGGGACTCGCTGGTCGGAGCCCAGGCGTCACACGCGTGGACTGAGGTCTATCTGCCGGCCGCCGGTTGGATTGGTTTCGATCCGACGAACAACACGCTGGCCGACGAGCGCTACGTGAAAATCGCCGTCGGCCGCGACTACGAGGATGTCGCCCCGGTGAGGGGGAACTACCACGGCACCGGGAATTGCCGGATGGAGGTCCAGGTGGAGGTGGAGAAAATTTGATTCAGGCGGGAATCCCCACCGCAATGAATGCGCATCAAATGACAATCGGTCGGTAGCTCCGGGCAGCAGATCGGGTAAGTTTGGATTGCTATGAAAACAAATAACCCATGGAAAGCCCACCTTTGCCGGGCGGGCAACTCGCAGGCAACCGACCCCAGCAGTGATGGTCGCTCAGAGCCCTGTTCTGAATGGAATTACACCGGTGATTGCGACGACCTGGCCGAAAAGGAAGAAGAGTGGAGTCACTGGGGAACTGGCTGGGCATCGCCCCCACAGAGGTCCGCGGCCCGCTCGACAGATGTCCAGTCACGGAGCAAAGCCGGATGCTCGTTTTGACAAAGGGCGGGTAGCTAGCCACCGGCCTGTTTCGCCTCGAACTCGGCCTTGGCGACCCGCCGGCATTCCGCGACGAAATGATTGCAGGCTTCGCGGCAAAGCAAGGGAATGGCCTCGGATTCCGGAACTCCGCCGGGGATGCCGTCGTAGCGGCTGGCTTCGCTGTCCGTCAATGGAGTGTCGGCATCAATCTGCCACAGGATCTTCTTCGCGCACTGATGGGCGGGACCGCAGACTTCCTGGACGAGTTGCTGGGCTCCGGCATCGCTGATCGACCGGGCGAACCGATACATTCCGGTTTGTCGGTTCAGCTTGGAACGCAGCGTCTCGATTTCCAAGACGCCGCCCTGTTGGGCGATGAACAGACCGACGCAGGCCGGGTAAAATTGGTCCAGGGCGAGACGCAGATCCTCCTCGTTTGCCAGCAACATGAGCCAGCCGCGCTTGAGATTGACCTGGCCTTTGGTGAAGCGATAAGTCCCGTCCTCGGCGTAGGTCGAGAGGTCGCGCGCGTCGGCTGGTCCCGTATGGACCTGCAATCCACCAAGCCCGACGTCGGCGAAATGACAAATTGCGTAACGATGGTTGCAAACATTTGTTTGAATCTTCAGCTCACCGATCCGATGGACGCCAGATTGGAGTAAATCTCGAAGCTTGAGAGCGGTGGACATGCTTTTCTTATTTAATGGTAATTTTTAACTCAAAACTTTTGTTTAGAGTATTTTATGGATCTTATCGAAGTCCGAAATTTGATCCAAGATGACATCCGCCAACAGTCGTTCGGTTCCGATGGCGGAGCTGTAGTAAAGAGTCTTCCCGCGGAGCTGATGCGGATTGCTGCGGAACACTTCACGTTGGCTTGCGGCGGCTCCCACCTCACTTTCGATCCCGAGAAGCACGGGTATATCCTGATAAGAATGCAGTCCGTCCGAGATGAAAAACGGCACAACGACGACGTTCGGTGTGGGTGACAGCTTGTCCCACTCGGCAATGAAGGGCTGCTCTTCCATGTAGGTGTCGAGCACCGCTGCGTAGCCGGCACCTGCGGCGATGATCAGCTCGACCTGGTCGCGAATCGCCTTGGTGGAGTTTTGGTTCAGGCCCGTGCCGTGGCCGGTGATGATGAGAGTGGCGGTGGCTGGATCGACTCCGGGCGCGACCTCCCTCGCCCGCTTCAGGATCAAGTCCGTCATCGAGCGATGGACCCCGACTGGCAGGCAGTAATGGAAGGTTTTCCCCCGAACCACGGTCGTGGGTCCGGCAAGCTGGAGCTCGCGAGGGATGACGTCCTGGGTGAAATAGCCCTCGCTGATGAAATCCGGGACCACGTAAACTTCGTCCGAATCGATCATGTAGGACGCCTCGCGCATAGATGGCTCCTCTTTCCAAAAGCAGCAGTGAACCTCGGCAAAAAGCCCGCGGCGGCGGATTTCGTCGGCGTGATCGAAGTAGGGAGTCGAAGAGTCCGGATTCTCGGTGGAACCGTGGCCGACGATGAGAAGGGCGCTGTTTGGCTTGGCCGCAATGGACATGCCGCGACGTTGGCAAGGGACGGTTGGAATGCAAGGCAGGGAAAATTTTCAGTTTCCGGTTTTCCGGAATCAGGAAGAGACTCGCCGCGGATGGAAGTGTTTGGGAATTTGCTGCTGTGGGTGGACCCGGTCCGACGAGCCGGGCCGGAGGCGATGGCGGTGGACGAATGGTTGCTTGAAACGGCACCGCTGCCGGTGCTGCGGGTTTACGGCTGGGCCGGGGACTGGGGCAGCATCGGGTATTTCGGGAAAATCGCGGAGGCAACGACGGTTTTTCCTGGTCTCGACCTGGTTCGCCGCTGGACCGGCGGGGGCATCGTCGATCATCGGGCGGATTGGACCTACACGCTGGTCGCTCCACAGGGCGAACCACTCGCGGGGTGGCGCGGAGCGGAAAGCTACCGTCGGATCCACGAGGCGCTGGCCGAGACTCTGGCCGCCGAGGGGATCGCCGCGCGATCAAGCACGGGCAATGAGGAAACCGGGGCGGTGCTTTGTTTTGAGAATCCGGTCAGCCACGATTTGGTTGGAGTGGACGGCAGCAAGCTCGCAGGAGCCGGGCAGCGCAGGTCGCGGCAAGGCCTGCTGCACCAAGGATCCGTAGTTGCGGAATGTCGCGACGAGCCCAAGTCGATGGCGCGGGCCGAGGACTTTGCGAACCGGCTTTCGAAAAGTTGGGAGCCTTTTCAATTCCAGCCCGATCCGGACGACCTCTGCCTCAGGGCGGGCGCCCGCTACGCTTGCCGCGAATGGACCCACCGACGGTGAAGGCCGATTATGCAAATCCCTGCACTTTTTGCAGGCACGGTGGGCATTTTTGCAACGTTTTCAGGCAGTCGCGGGATCATGAACGGGGGCAAAATTTCAATTCGATGTTTAATTGGCTGGAAATCAGACTATTAGATCCCAAGGCCGGTTTTGGCACGCGCGGTGCATCTAATGAATCGTTCTCCGGGGGGAGAAAAACAGGGGACTTCGGTCCTCAACAAATTCCAGTCTGTCGGGTTGTGCTGTCTTCTGTGGGAAGATTCCGCCGATAGGCTGGTTTTTTTGTTTGGCAGTTCGCGCTGTAGACCTCTCCCTGATGATTCAGGCTTCCCCCCGCCACGTTTATCCTGACTTTCGAATGAAACCCGGCACACCCTCATCTGTTCGCAGCTCCTCGGAGAGCCTGACGGTAATCCCGGAGGGATCGCTTTCCGGGGAGAACGAGATGCGCTATTTGAGGCAGCGCGATGCCCTGATCGCCCTGACCCGGATTACCCCGTCGGACAGTTTCGAGATTTTGACGGCCCTGCATCAAATCACCGAAACCACGGCCAGAACCTTGGAAATGGCGCGGGTGAGCATCTGGCGCTATGCCCCGGACAGGCAGTCGATCGTATGCCTGGACCTTTTTCACCTGGATCGCGGTGAACACATGGCGGGAGTCACTCTGGCAGCCGCGGACCATCCGGCTTATTTCGAAGCCCTCGCCGAAATGGAACTGATCACGGCGGACGATGTGCGCACCGATCCGCGCACCTGTGATCTGGCCGAGAATTACCTGAACCCCGGCGGCATCCTCTCGATGATGGTCGTGCCGATCCATTTCCAAAATGCGGTCGACCATATGCTGTGCATTGAACAGACCGGGACGTCCAGACATTGGACGGAGGATGAGAAATCCTTTTCCCTCGCCATTGGAAATCTCGTTTCGCTTGCCCTGGAATGCACCGAGCGGGCCCGGACCCAGAAGGCGGTGCTGCAAAGCCACCAGCGCTTCCAATCGGTGGCGGCCGCGACCAACGACACGATCTGGGACTGGGATCTGGAAACCGATGCTTTCTGGTGGAACGACGGGTTTGCCAAATTGTTCGGCTGGGCGGCCAACGAATCCGAAGCCACGATCCAAGCGTGGATCCGCCAACTGCACCCCGAGGACCGGGCCAGCGTGATCAAGGGGATCTATTCCGCCATCGAGCGGGGTGACGCCCATTGGTCCGATGAATACCGTTTCATCAGCAATGATGGCTCGGTCGCCCATGTGCTGGACCGCGGCCAGATCATTCGCGACACCACGGGGAAGGCAATCCGCATGGTTGGCGGGATGACTGACGTAACCGCCCACATGGCGGCGGAACTCGCGCTCGGTCGCTCGCACCGCGCGTTGCAGATGCTCAGCTCGTGCAATGAGATGCTGGTCCGCACCTCCGCCGAGGCCGACTTGCTGACCGAGGCCTGCCGCATCGCCGTGGAAATCGGTGGCTACCGCATGGCCTGGGTCGGCTACGCCATGGAGGACGAGCAGCGGCGGGTCCAACCCATGGCCCACGCCGGCGAGGAGCATGGCTACTTTTCCGAGATCCTGATATCCTGGGCGGAGGATCACCCTAATGGCGGTGGCCCGGCGGGCCAGGCGATCCGCAGCGGCCACGCGGTGGTGTTTGAGGACATCACGGCCAATCCTGCGTTTGCCTCCTGGCTGGCACCGGCCCGGGCGCGCGGCTACCGGAGCGTGGTCTGCCTCCCCCTGCTCAATCACCGGCGTGCCTTCGGCGTGCTTTGCCTCTACTCGGCCGAGCCCCACCCGGCGGGCGCGGACGAAATCAAGCTGCTCCAGGAAATGGCCAACGATCTGGCATTCGGCATCGAAAACATCCGCAGCCGCGAAGAGCGCCAGCGCACCCAGGAAGTCGTCATCAAGGTCGCGCAGGCCGTTTCCAGCGGCGTTGGCTCGGAGTTTTTCGACCTGCTCACCCGCAACATGGTCGAGGCCCTTGGAGCCCATGGCGGTCTCGTCGGGCGGCACAACCCCGCCGAAAATTCCATCGATACCCTGTCCTACTTCCTCAATGGACAAATCATGCCCGATGTCACCTACAGCCTGGTTGGGACGCCTTGTGAAATGGTGGCCACCGGGGATGTCTGTGTCTTCAATCAGGGCGTTCAGGAAATGTTTCCCGATGATCACTTGCTGGTGGAACTGGGCCTGGAGGCCTACGTCGGCATTCCCTTGCTGCATCAGGGCGGCGGGGTCGCCGGGATCATGGCGGTGTTTTTCATCAGCTCTTTGAAGCAGACCGAGTTGGTGCGCTCCACCCTCCAGATCTTCGCCGCGCGCGCCGCCGCCGAACTCGACCGCCAGCAGTCGGACGCCCGGATCCGCGAGCAAGCCTCGCTTCTCGACAAGGCCCAGGACGCCATACTCGTCCGCGGCCTCGACCATACCATCACCTATTGGAACAAGAGCGCGGAGCGGCTCTACGGGTGGTCCGCGGCGGAAGCCGTCGGCCGCTCGGTCGCCACCCTGCTGTACCGCGAGCCGACCGCTTTCGCCAAGGCCCACCAGCAGACTCTCGACCTCGGCGAGTGGGTCGGGGAAATCAACCAGATCGACAAATACGGCCGCCCTTTGATCATCGAAGGCCACTGGACCCTCGTCCACGACGAGGCCGGCCGGCCAGCCAGCGTCTTCGCCATCAACACCGACATCACCGAGCACCGCAAGCTTGAGCAGCAGTTCCTCCGCGCCCAGCGCTTGGAAAGCATCGGCACCCTCGCCGGCGGCATCGCCCACGACCTCAACAACATCCTCGCGCCCATTTCCATGGCCATCGAACTGCTTAAAATGCGCGTCACCGACGGCCGCTCCTCCGAGTTGCTCGACACCATCGCCGGCAGCGCAAAACGGGGTGCCGACATGGTCGGCCAGGTCCTGTCGTTCGCCCGCGGCATGGAGGGGCATCGCGTGGAAATCCATCCCCGCCAGTTGATTCTCGAGATCGAGGGCATCCTGCGCGACAGCTTCCGCAAGAACATCGCCATGGAAGTCCAGGCGGGCCGCGACTTGTGGACCATCCGGGGCGATCCCACCCAGCTCCACCAGGTGCTTCTCAACCTCTGCGTCAATGCCCGCGATGCCATTTGCGGCACCGGCCGCATCCTCATCTCCGCGGACAATGTCGAGATCGACGAGTCCTTCGCCGCCATGAATCTGGAAGCCAAGGAAGGGTCGCACCTCTGCATCGAGGTCGAGGACGACGGCGAAGGAATCCCGTTGGAAATCATCGACAAGATCTTCGATCCCTTCTTCACCACCAAGTCCGTCGGCAAGGGCACCGGCCTCGGCCTCTCCACCACCCTTGCCATTGTCAAGAGCCACGGCGGCTTCATCCGCACCTTCAGCCAGCCGGGAGTCGGCACCCGCTTCCGGGTCTATCTCCCGGCCCATCCCGAGCTGTCCGGCACGGCTCCCGTCCCTCAGCGCGCCGAGCTGCCGCATGGCAATGGCGAGACCGTGCTCATCGTCGATGATGAGATCTCCATCCGCCAGATCACCCGCCAGACCCTCGAGTCTTTCGGCTATCACACCCTCCTCGCCGCCGACGGCCAGCAGGCGGTCGCCCTTTACACCACCTATCAGTCCGCCATCGACGTCGTCCTCACAGACATGATGATGCCCATCATGGATGGTCCCGCCACCATCAGAAAACTCATGGAAATCAACCCCGCCGTTCGGATTATCGCCACCAGCGGCATCATCGCCAACCGGGACCTAGCCCACCTCTCCGGCCACGGCGTCAAAAATTTCCTCCCCAAGCCCTACACCGCGGAGACATTGCTCACCTGCCTCAGACAAGTTCTGGAGGGTTGATTGCTAACTGTCGGCAGCCAGCACTGTTCGAACTTGCTTCGACCCATCCCCCCCATTAGAGTAACTCCTCCCATTTCTGATGCCCTTGAATCCCGCCAGTTGCCCGAATCTCCTGATTGTTGACGACGATGAAACCATTCAGCGCCTGCTGGTCATTGCCGCGCAAGACCTTGGATGGCGTCCCATCGCAGCCGGATCCGGCCTCGAAGCCTTGGAAATGCTCACCCCGGGGATCGATGCCATCATCCTCGACCACGGCCTCCCCGGCATGAACGGACTTCAGACCCTCATCCGGATCCGGCAGAAATTTCCCTCCCTGCCCGTCATCATGCTCACCGGTCTCAACGATGCCGAGACCGCCGTCCAGGCCCTCCGCGCTGGAGCCGACGACTACCTGACCAAGCCATTCGAGCTCAAGCGCCTCTTCGACCTCCTGCGCCAGGCCAGCGCCGCCCGCAAAGCCGTGTCTGCCTCCTCCCCCACCCCGTCCGGCCGCATTCGTTCCACGGCCGCCCTCCACAGCGCCAACTCCCACCTCAGCCAACTCCTCGGCCACCTCGCCAAGGCCGCCCGGCTCGACAGCACCATCCTCCTCACCGGCGAGAGCGGCACCGGCAAATCCCATTTCGCCCGGGAAATCCACCGCCTCAGCCCCCGTGCTGCCGAAGAATTCATCACCGTCAGTTGCCCCGCGCTGCCCCGCGAACTGCTCGAATCCGAACTCTTCGGCCACGAGCGCGGAGCCTTCACCGGTGCCACCTCCTCCCGCGCCGGCCGCTTCGAACAAGCCTCCAAGGGCACCCTCTTCCTCGACGAAATCGGCGATCTCCCGCCCGAACTCCAGCCCAAGCTCCTCAACGTCCTCCAGGACCGCGAATTCTTCCGCGTCGGCGGCAGCAAAATGCTGCAAACCAACGCCCGCGTCATCGCCGCTACCAACGTCAATCTCCGCGGCCGTGTCGAGGCCGGAGCCTTCCGCGAAGATTTATACTATCGCCTCAACATCATTGAGCTCCACATCCCGGCCCTGCGCGAGCGCAAGGAAGACATCCCCTCCCTCACCGCCGGCATCCTCGCCCAGATCGCCAGCCGCCGCGGTTCCGAAGGCTGGCATCTCGCCCCTGGTGCCGCCGACGCCCTCGTCGATTTCGACTGGCCCGGCAACGTTCGTCAACTTGAGAACGTCCTCGAACGCGCCACCGCCTTCTCCGAGAAGCCCCTCCTCCATGCTGACGATTTCCTGCACCTCCTGGAGTACCGCCGCGACGGGGCCTCAAGCACCGGCGCAACCTCTTCCCGCGGCCTCACCCTTCAGGAAGTCGAACGCGACGCCTTCATCCAGACCTACCTGCACACCGGCAAGAACAAAGCCAAGACCGCCCGCGAACTCGGCATCTCCGAGCGCTCCGTTTACAATCTGCTAGGCCGCCACGGACTGAAGTAACGGACCGCGAATCTATTTTTCCTGAGTTCTTTCCGAACTATTCAAAAAGCCCGCTCTCCAGAGGCCCCGGTTTCGAATGTAGCTCCTGAAGTCAGGCAAAACCACGAAAAACCCCGATGAAATCTGGCGGTAACCAACCCACTTCGCGGTTGAATCACGCCTTGGTCGTCCTACTCCTGGCATTGGTGCCGGTCCTGGCTTCGGCCCAAATCGGGCGGACGTTCGTCTCCGCCGAGGCCTACGTGGGCATGGCACGAATTGTCCATGTCGGAAAAATCGTTGAACTCGCTCCGATTGAACATGGAAAGCCGCTAACCGAAAGAGACACGACCGGGAGCAAGCCCTGGCGACTCGTTTTGGATGTGAGCGAAACGATCCGGGGAGACGAGGTCAAACGCTTGGAACTCGTGTTTTCCCCAGGGGTCACGGACTACCTCGGGTATATGCGCGACCATTCCGCCGAAATCCTGCTCATGGGTGGTCCGGCCGTGGGTAGTAGATTGTATCCCTATGTGGTACGGGGGATCAAAGAACAGGGTAGGCAGAGCACCGGCGAGTGGTATCAATTTCGCCTTATGGATCCGGTCATCGTCCCCGAATCCGGCAAGCAAACGTCTATGGAAAAGACTCTCAACAGCTATTTCGATTCGGGCCGGATGTTCACCCATGAGTTTGCAATCGTGACGGGCCGCGAGGCGATCCTCGGGCGGATGCGGGCCTTTGCCCGGAAACACACTGAAGTGTTGGCCACAGTCACGCTGCCTGTCCCGCACGAGTTTGGCAAACTGTGCGGCGACCCCAACGCCGGCCCCTTTATCAGCCTTCCCCTCTGCCCCGAGACCAAGGCGACCCTTTTTGCCCTGAAGAACGATCCGGGTCTTATCGTGCGCCGCATCAATGCTTGGAATGCCGACTTCGCTCTATCACAACTGCGGTCTGCCACCGACAAGGCGTTGGCAGAGTTTCCGGAAAAGGGTCAAAGGGATGAATGATGCTGGCGGGCATGACGATTTGTGGAGAAAAAGCCCGGGCAGGTGACTGGCGCGTCTCGTTCCAGTCACGTGCCACAGCTCAAAGCCCTCACCCTGATAGAGCGGAAAGAAAAAGGCCCGCCATCTTTGATGGCGGGCCTTTTTGAAATTCGGGAAGCATCAGCCGCCGCAGCAACCGCCACCACCGCCGTGGCCACCGCAGCAGCCGCCTTTTTCTTCGAGGTCTTCCGCAGTCGGGACACGACCGTTCTCGATGGTGCTGCCAATGTATTTGGCGATTTCCTTCTGGAGGCCTTCCAACTCGCGCTGGGCGGAAAGGAAGTCACGCGCGACTTCGTTGGCAAACAAGGCGTCGCGGGCGCTCTCGAACTCGCGGATCTCCGCCGCGCCGAGCTCGACGCCGGCGTGTTGCTTGTGGTGCAGCTCTTCGCCGCGTTCGTGGACACTTTGGTACTGGAGGCGGGCCGAGTCGTCGCTCAGGAAGCGCTCGACATGGGCCTGGAGCTTGAGAAATGAAGGATCGCTGGCGATTTGGGCGCAAAGCTCCTTGGTTTTCGAGATCACGGGAGAGTCTTCCGCAAGGAGGGACGGGTAGTCGGCTACAATTGACATGGCCGCTGCATAACCTTGCCAAGCCCAACTGGCAACGGACTTTTGAGGGAATTTTCCGGAAGTAAGGAATGAACAAAAGCGTGACAGGACGCCGTGGCCCGGGTTTCGTCGGGGTCACGCATGGGCATGGAACCACTCAAAGACGGCATCCGTTCGAACGTGCGGATTGATTTCTACGGCAACGTCCACAAGCGACTCCGCGGGACCGATGCCGACAAGCGCTACGCCAAGGAAGTGGAAGTGCTCAAGGTGCTCGAAGAACGCGGCTGTCCCTACGTCCCGCGGTTGCTGGAGGAACATCCGGAAGAACTCTATTTCGTCTCCACCAACTGCGGCAAACTTGCGACCCAGATTTCCAAGCAGAAGTCGGACAGCCTCTTCGCCAAACTGGAGCGCGAATACGGCGTCCGCCATCTGGATGCCGAACCACGCAACATCACTTACAGCGACAAGCTCGGGCATTTCTGCATCATCGACTTCGAACTTGCGGAAATCCTTCCACCACCACCGGATCTCATCGTGCCCGAGAAATCGATCTGACCGGACCCGGCATCACCCCCCAAATAAAACCCACCCGTGACTCAAGCCGCCATTCTCCACTGGGCAGCCCTCACCCACAGCGGGTCGCGGAAACCTCGCAACGACGACTCGCTCATCGCCTTCGCCTCCGGACCGGGCGGAGCCGAGATCCTGCCGGAAACCGGCAGCCACCCACTCACCACCCGCGACCTGGTTTTCGCCGTTTCCGACGGCATGGGTGGCGGCAATGCCGGTGACATCGCCTCCTCGACCATCCTGCAGCAGATGACCGAGATCATTCCGGAAACTTTCAAGGCCGCCGCGGCCGGATTTTTCCCCGATTCCCTCGCCCACCTCGGCACCGCCATCCGCTCGGTCCACGACAGGATCAACGCCGCCGCGAATGGCTGCACGGACAAGTCCGGCATGGCCGCCACCCTCGCCCTCGCCTGGTTCACTCCGGAAAACCTCTATCTCGCCAACGTCGGCGATTCCCGCATTTACCGATCCCGGGCGGGTGTGCTTGAGCAGCTCACCCGCGACCACACCCTCGCCTGGGGCCAGTGGAAACGGGGTGAAATTATCGAAACCCAGTACCGCTCCCACCCCCGCCGTGCGGCGCTCTACGAAGTCGTCGGAGGTGGCCATGAGCGGGTGAATCCCCACTTTGCCGCCGTCTCCTACGAGCCGGGCGACCGCTTCCTCATCTGCTCGGACGGACTCATCGACGGACTCTGGGAACGCCAGCTCACCCACTTCCTCGCCAACTGCCCCGCCCAACCGGCCGAAACCGCTGCAACTCTCTTAAAACGCGCGATCGACAACTCGGGT
>JBGSOI010000007.1:0-59289 GCA_041739215.1 Akkermansiaceae bacterium | reverse complement strand
TCGAGCGCAAAGGGGAAACCTGGGCCGCCAGCTTGGAAAATGGTGGCACTCCAGACCCCGAACAAAAAAAGAAACTCGATAAGATGGTCGCCGAGATCGTGAAGGACAGCGATTTCCACATGTATGGCGACACCCCGCGCCGCCCCGGTGACACCTGGCAGGTGGACCCTGCGAAGGTCGGTGCCTTCGGCGATGTCGAAAACGTCAGCGGAACTTACACCATGGAGTTCGTCGAGGTGAATGAGTTCGAAGGCGTCCCTTGTGCCGTAATCAAAGCCACCTTTGACTTTAAAGGAAAGTCCGAGTCCTCGGATGAATCAAAAGCGATGGACATCGCCCTTAAAGGCGAGGCGGTTTCCCGTCGCTCCATCGCCGATAAAATCGATCTCGATGTGGAAGTCAAAGGCACCATGACCGTTGCCGGTTCGCCCGCGAAGGACGTGACCATGCACATCGAGGGACCGATGTCGATGAACCAGAAGGTCGCGTTGAAGAGGCCGTGAAACCGCAGGTCTGCTGGATCGAAAAACTGTCGGTGCGTCAAACAAGGTGCGGTTACCTCCATCGCTTCAGCAGATCCCCGTAAGCATCAATCCGCCGGTCGCGAAAGAAAGGCCAGATGCGGCGGAAGTCTTCGACGGCTTGGAAGTCGAGGTCTTGATAGAGAATTTCCTCTTTATCCGTGGACGCTTTGGCGACGAGTTCGCCATACGGATTCGCGACGAACGAGCGGCCCCAGAACTCGGTGTCGCCCTCGCTGCCGGTGCGGTTGACGGCGGCGAGGTAACAGCCGTTGGCGACAGCGTGGCCGCGTTGGACGGTTTCCCAGGCGCAATGTTGGGCGTCACCGAGGGTGGGTTTTTCCGCGGGCAGCCAGCCGATGGCGGTCGGATAGACGAGGATCTGCGCGCCGCCGAGGGCCATCAGGCGGGCGGCCTCGGGATACCATTGGTCCCAACAGATGAGCACGCCGATTTTCCCGAACTTGGTGTCCCAGACCGGCCAACCGCTGTCGCCGGGGGTGAAGTAGAATTTCTCCTCGAAGCCGGGGTCCTGCGGGATGTGGCTCTTCCGATAGAGGCCCATCAGCGAACCGTCGGCATCGTGGATGGCGGCGGTGTTGTGATAGAGCCCGGGACCGCGGTGTTCGAACAGCGAGGAAATGAGGACGATGCCCAGTTCGCCGGCGAGTTTTCCAAGGCGGTCGGTCACCGGGCCGGGCAGGGGATCGGCGAGATCGAACAGCGTGGGATCCTCGACGGTGCAGAAGTAGGGCGTGAGGAAAAGCTCTTGGGTCACCACGATGTTCGCGCCGTCCGCGGCGGCTTGGCGGATCAGCGATTCATGGTGGTCGAAGGAATCGGCTTTGCTGAGAAAGGTGCCGGATTGGAGCAGGGCGAGGCGTGGCATGCGGGGAATCTGAATGGATCAAGGCGGGAATCAAGCTCTGGGGGGCCCCCTCAAGCAGGCACATTCCGAAGCCCTGCCCGGTTGGAATGAAAATGGATGAAGGAAATGACCATGAACACGTTGGCGGGTAGTGCGAACCTGCGCTTGCAGTGAAGGACCTCGCCGATGGCTGCGGCCATCGTTTGAAAAGGCAGTGAGGAGGAGGAGCATCCTACATCCCCCCCGAAAAGGGGGGGAAATAGCTCTAGTGACTCCGAATAATTCTGGTTATTCATCAGTGCAGTTAATCTGGCAGTGTCGCTGTTGGATCAAAAAACCCCCATTCTGAAGCACTGCGCATGATTCAAGACGTTCCTGTCCTTGGTCTCGGCGTGATCCGCCCGATCACTCGGATTCAACTGCTGAACCTGGCCATCGGTTACCGGTGGTTCATGCGATGAAACTGCAATTTTTCACCCTCTCCTTCCACCCGCGACAAGCCGCAAATCCAATCTCCGATTCACACTCCAACAACCCAATATGAAACCCAAATACACTACCTCCAAGCTCCGCAATTTCAATTTGGGAGCTTCCCTCGTTACCGCGATCACCATCTGCTTCGGAGGCTCGGCTTCCGCAACGACTTGGGTGGGAGATACAAGCGGTGACTGGAACGACAACCTGAACTGGTCCGGCGACAACGGGACGGTGGGTTCCAACGCCATCATCAACACCAACGTGCCGAACATCGCGACCATCAATGGGGACATTCCGCCGAACCCGGTGGATATCATCGTCGCTGAAGGAGGTGGGACGGTCGGCACGGTGAATCACAACGCTGGCTTTGCCTCCACGGGAACCAACAACTGGATGTTCGTCGGTCGTTCCGGCGGAACCGGGGTCTATAACCTGGCGGACACCACCACCGTGGTTCCGGGCAACGCCTCCGGCTTCGGGCAAGGCACTGGCTCGATCAATGTGGGTAACGCAGGTCCCGGCGGCCGCCTTTACATCGGTGGCCAAAGCGGTACCGGGAGCAACGGAACCTTCAACATGAACACCTCCGGAACGCTCAACGTCCGGAACCAGATGCAAATCGGCACCAACGGTAGCGTCGGCGTTCTCAATCTGGATAATGGCACCATCAATGCCGGTTCGGCCGGTGGTGATGACGATTGGTTCGAAATCGGCAACGGCACGGGATGCACCGGAACCATCAATATGACGGGTGGGACGCTCACCAAGACAGCCGCTGGCAATCAGCACTTCATCGTCGGGGCCAACGGAGCGATCGGAAACTTCAATCTTTCCGGCGGCACCGTGAACGTGAACAGCGAGTTCTGGGTCGGTAACAATGCCGGCTCGGTCGGCTCTTTCGTTTTTAGCGGGGGCACCCTGAATGTCTCAAGTTGGTTGGCGATCGGCCGCGGAGCAGCCAATGCAACCGGCACCGTCAACATGTCCGGCGGAACTTTGAACAAGACCGGGGCCAGTCAGTTCATCGTGGGTGCCAATGGTTCTGGAATCATGAATATGACCGGTGGTCTCGTGGATGTCCAAGGCGGTGGCTTTACTTGGGTGGGTGAAGCCGCCAACGCCACCACCGGGGTACTGACGATTTCGGGCACTGCGGAATTCCGCAGCCCCACGATGAGTGTCGGTCAAAGCACCCCCGTCGCCGTCGCTCCCGCCCTTGGTGCCATTCTCAACCTCGACGGCGGCACCCTGCGGACCCTGCGGTTCAACGGTGCGCGCGAGCAAAACGACACCGGTGCACAAGGTGGAACCGGCACGGTCAATTTCAACGGCACCCAGATCATCGCCTCCGGTGCCAACACGGCCAACTTCATCTCCAACACCTTGGACAACGCCATCATCGGTGCCGGTGGACTGCTGGTGGACAGCAATGGCTTCAACCTGACCGCACCCAAGGCAATTTCGGGAACTGGTGGCGTCGTGAAATCCGGCACCGGATTGCTGACCCTCGGCGGTGCCAACAGCTACGGCGGCAACAACACGATCGCCGGTGGCGGTCTGGCCCTCAGCACTTCAAGCACGGGCGGCGGCAGTGTTTCTCTCGCCAATGGAACGTCCTTTGGTGTGAATTCCTTGTTTGCCGGTGGCCAGCTCATAACGAGTGCCGTCACCTTCGGCACCAGTGGTCCCACCACACTCGACTTGAACCTCGGCGATGTCTTTGGCAGCAATCCAACCAACTCGGTTCTCGATGTCTCAGGAGCCCTCGCCGTTAACGGAGTGGTCACTGTCAATGTCGCTGGTTCGAAGTTCGCCGTCGGTGACATGCCGCTCGTTTCCTACAATCCCGCAAACTTGACCGGTGCCGGATCGTTCGTTCTTGGAAACAAGCCTAACGGAGTGGTCGCCACTCTTGTGGTGGATCCAAACTACCTCGGCTCCGGGATGGGAATGGTTTACCTCGACATCACCAGCGTGTCCCTCCCCGAGTGGGACGGCACCAACGAGGTGGTGCTTACGGTCTTCGGTGACACCACGGAACTTTCCGCAGACATCATCGTGAACGATGCAACCGGTATTGTGGTTGGGCAGGCAGTGCGCGGAGACGGCATTCCCGACGGGACCACGGTTTCGGTGATCAACGGTTTGACGATCACGCTCAGCCAGCCGGCCACCGTCACGGCCACGGGTGTCAATTTCAGCATCGTGACCACTCCCGGCACCAATGAAGGCGTGTGGGACACCGTCACCCAGAACTGGGTGGATCAGGTCACGACCCTCGGTTCGCTCTATGCGAATCCGGCTCCGGTCCTGTTCAGTGATACCGCCACCGGCCCGACCGCCGTGGTGCTCAACTCCACGGTCGCCCCCAGCGAAGTGCTGTTCAACAACAGCACCTTGGTTTACAGCCTGTCTGGTACCGGAGCCATCGACGGTGCCACCGGTTTGACCAAACAGGGCACGGCCGGGCTAACCTTGTCCAACACCAACACTTACGACGGTGTCACCAGCCTGCGAGGCGGTGTGACCTCGATCGCCACCTTCGAGGATGGTGGCGTCGCCAGTCCGATCGGTGATTCCTCTTCCGCCCCCGCGAACCTGGTGTTGGCAGGCGGTATCCTTGAAATCACCGGTGGCGCGGACACCACCGACCGCGGCTTCACCGTCGGGGGAGCTGGTGGCGGCATCCGCAACGCCAACGACCTGACCATCAGCGGCCAGGTTGCCAGCACTGGAATCGGTTCAGGCTTCGTCAAACAGGGTGCCGGCAACCTGAGCTTCACTTTCGGAGGTGCCAACACCTTTGGGGCGGCAGTGTTTGCAGGAATGGATATCCAGGCGGGCACGGTGACCATAGATGGCACCGCCGGCGGGCAAACGAACAACGTGGCCGGTGAGCTTATGTTGGCTTCGGTTCCCGATGTGCCAGCCAACCTGACCATCACCAACACCACCTTCAGTGTGGAAAGTTGGATGGCGATCGGTCGCGGCAACGGCGACTTGGGCGTCACCAACCTGAACGTCACGAACTCCACCCTTACGACCGGCAACTTCAGCAGTGGCTGGAACAACGGGCAAGCCAACAACGCCAGCGAAGCGTTCGTCAACATCACGGGCAGCACGTGGACCAACAATGGAACGACCAATTTTGCAGAGAGCCCTGGCGCTAACGGCGGCTCCACCGCCACGCTGAACTTGGTCAACTCGACGTGGATCCATACTGCCGGCATTTTCAACATGTCGAACGGTGACAATACCACCAGCACCGTGACCATCAGCGGCACTTCCGAGTTGAGGGTGAATCGCTTCCTGATGTCGCTGGCTGCGGGCTCGGTATCGAACGTGATTATCGAGGACAGCGGTTCGCTCAATAAGACCGGTGGAAGCTGGATGGCGATTGGCAATAGCGGTACCGGCGTCGCAACGGTGACCGTTCGCGACAGTGGCACCCTGATCAACACCTCGGGCGACTTCAACCTCGGCGACACTGCCTCCGCCCAGGGGATACTCAACATCGAGGATTCGGCGACAGTGACCAGCGGTGGAGTCACCTTCGTCGGCAAGGGCAGAATCGAAGCCGACTGGCCAAACATGGGCACGATCAATCAGAGCGGGGGCGTTTTCAACCAGACCCCTTATTTGGTGATTGGCCGCTCCCCGGGTGCTACCGGGGTGTATAACATGAACGGCGGCGTGCTCAATCAGACCCTCGCGGCGGACGGCATCATCGTGGCCGAGCAAGGAACCGGAACGCTCAACATGAACGGTGGCGAAATCAACATCGGCGGCGGCGGACTGTATATTACGGCGCAGACGACTGGCACCGGTGTTGGCGTGGTTCACCTCAATGGCGGCACCATCACCTGCAAACGGGTCGCCGAACGCGACAATACGTCGGGGAACAGCACCTTCCGGTTCAACGGCGGAATACTGAAAGCCGGCGCAGGGGTGAATGCCAACTTCATGGACAACCTCAACACCGCAGTGATTGATCCCGGTCATGCCTTCATCGATTCCAACAGCCAGGTCGTGAACATCGCCCAAGCGCTGGATGACGGCGGCGGGGACCTCCACAAGATCGGCGCGGGAACGCTCAATCTGAATGGTTTCAGCAGCTACCTCGGCACCACCTTCGTGGATGTCGGCACGCTGGGTGGCACCGGTTCGGTTTCCGGACCACTGGTGGTCGCTGCGGCAGCCACTGTCAATCCGGGCGTCACGGCGGGAACTTTCAGCGTGGACTCCGCGGACATCAGCGGCGAATACCTCTGTGAGATCGATGGGGCGAACGCCGACCAGCTTGCAGTCGCGGGTGCGCTGACCATCCAACCGGGTGCCACACTTGACTTCAGCTTGCTGTCCGCACCGGGGGCTCCGTCCTTCGTAATCGCAACCTTCAGTTCACTCAGCGGTACCTTCATCGAACAGAATGTGCCGGCCGGATTTACGGTGGTTTACAACACGAACAATATCTCGCTGGTGCAAACGGCGACTCCATACTCCACATGGGCCACCGGTTTTGGATTGAACCCCTTGGGGGATGGTGCGCCCGGAGAGGATGCGGATGACGACGGCCAGTCGAACGGAATCGAGTTTGCCCTTGGCGGATCGCCGATCAGCGGAAGCGACAATGCCAGGATCTACAACCTGATGGCTGACAGTTCTGCGGATGGCGATGCGTTGAACGAACTCCTCATAACCATCGCGGTGCGGTCCGGAACTCCGGTCTTTGCCGGCAGCCCTTCGCCGACCGCCACCATGGACGGTGCCACCTACACCGTCGAGGGCAGCACGACGTTGAGTTCGTTCACCACGATCGTGACGCCAGTGGCCCCGGTGGTCACCGGGCTCCCGGCGGCACCGGCCGGTTATGAATACCGGACCTTCAGCCTCAACGGCTCTAACGGCACCGCCGGTGCGGGCTTCTTGAGAGTCCAAGTGAACTTCTGACGCCGGTCAGATTGAATTGAAATCTCCCCGGTCGCGCATTTGCGCGGCCGGGGTTTTCATCGGAATACCGTTGTATCATATCGCCGCGTTCGAAGTGACGAGCGCGATTCTGTTCTGGCTGTGGTGAGGCATATCGTTTTAACTGCAGCTTTTCTCCATGAAATCCGGCCGGAAACGGTTGGGATGCAGCTCTCTTCTCAGAAACCAAACCCCCAGGTGAGATTTGTTTCGCTTCCCGAGGTATCGTTCACGATGCCTGAGTCAGCGGGGCAGGTTTGCCAATGATGTCAAAACCCTATGAAAACCTCGATCTCGATCACTCGTGAGTCTCTAATGAACACGACCGCCCGTCATGCCAACCTCTGGTTCGCCCGCCTCGTGGCAGGAGCCAGCCTGTTCGGCACGAGTTCCGCTCTGGCAGGTTCCTGGACCGGTGCCACCAGCACCGACTGGAATAACAGCGTTGGCAACTGGTCGGGCGGCAACGTCGGTACTGTGCAGGTCAACACCGTTCCGGCCAACGTGGCGACCATTACCGCCACCATTCCGACACCGACAACCATCATCGTTGGCAATACCACCACCGGCCGTGTCAATCATGTGGCGGGAAATGCCGCCGTGGCCGGGGGCAATGATCTGGTGCTTGGCCGGACTACCAATGGCAATGGCACCTACAATCTTGCCAACACGGCCGGGACCGGAGGAAGCCTGACGGGCTTTGCGCAAGGTTCGGGGAATGTGACCATCCCGGATCAGGTTTATGTCGGAGGCTCTCTCGGCGCAGCGACCGGCACGCTCAACATCAACACCAGTGGCACGTTTGCCGTCGGTACCCAATTTCTGGTCGGAACCCTCGGCGGCACCGGCACGGTGCAACTGGATTCCGGCACCATCACCGTGGTCGATGCTTTCGAAATCGGCAACGGCGCAAGTGCCAACGTCAGCACGCTCAGCATGTCCGGCGGTACCATCACCAAGACCGGAGCAGTCTCTGCCGTCACCATCGGTGGCGGCGTCTTGACTGACGGCGGAAAGGGAGTCGCCAACCTGAATGGCGGCACATTCACCGCCGCAGGCATCTTCCGCGTGGGTCAGGACACCGTCGCCGCCAGCGTCCCAACTTCGAGTGGTACTCTCAATCTCGGTGGTACCAACCTCACCGTGGCCGGCGAATTCTGGATAGGCAACAACACCGGGGCCACCGGCACGATGAATTTCACCAGCGGTTCCCTCACCACTAACAACTGGGCACTGATCGGCCGCAAGGACGACCTAAACATCGGCGTCGGCGCAACCGGCTCGGTCACCATGTCCGGCGGCACCTGGACCAAGTCCGGAGAGAGCAACTTCGTTGTCGGCGACACCGGCTCGGGAACCATGAACATGACCGGCGGCCTGGTCATCGTCAACCCGCACGCCACTGCGGACCGCGGGATCACTTGGGTCGGCAACCGCAACAACTCCACTGGCGTTCTGACCATTTCCGGCACCGCCGAGTTCCGCAGTTCCCGCTTCACGCTGGGAGTCGAGCCGGGGACCAATGGCACGCTGAACTTGAACGGCGGCACCGTGTTGACCTCACAAATCTCCGGTGGCTCGGGGACGGATGCGGTCACCTTCGACGGCACCCAGATCGTGGCGACGGGCAGCAGCGCCGATTTCATCCAGTCCCTGGATACCGCGACCATCGGTGCAGGAGGGCTGCTCGTGAATTCCGCAGGCTTCAACTTAAGCGCCTCGCAGACTCTGGTTGGCTCCGGAGGCGTTGTGAAAACAGGGGTTGGCACACTCAACCTGACTGGTGCGAACAGCTACACCGGCGACCATACGGTCAGCGCCGGAAAACTCGGCCTCAGCTCCGACTTCGTCGGCACCGGCAATGTAAACGTCGCGAATGGCGCAGGTTTGGGTGCGATCCAGACTTCGGACACGGCTTCGCTCACCTTGCCGAATGTCACCTTGGGCACCTCCGCCGCGACCTCTCTCGACATCGATTTGGGCAGCGCTTTCGGCAATCCAAGTGCCGCGGCACTGAATGTCACCGGGACCCTTTCGCTCGGTGGAACGGTCACTGTCAACGTCGCGGATGCCGCGCCGGAAGTGGGTTCTTTTCCCTTGATCACGTATGTCGCGCCAAAATCGGGCGGCGGCAGCTTTGTCCTCGGTAAATTGCCCGACGGAGTTGCTGGAAATCTCTCGGACGATGGCAACGGCGTGGTAACCCTCGAAATCGAGAGCATTTCATTCCCGGAATGGTCAGGGGAGGTGAACGGCAACTGGGACACCTCAACCCAGAATTGGATCGATCAGGTAAACTTCCTGGCAACCACCTATGCGGATCCGTTGCCGGTGATCTTCAATGACAACGCCCTTCAAAACACCGCCATCACACTGGACATAACGGTGGCACCGGCTTCCGTGAGCTTCGTCAACTCCACCGCCGAATACAGCCTCAACGGTGTTGGGAAAATTACTGGCAGCGCCGGCCTGAGCAAAACGGGAGGAGCAAATCTGACGCTGAATACCGCCAACGACTACACCGGGCCGACAACCCTTTCCGGAGGTGTGACGTCCATCAACAGCATCGCCAATGGCGGCACCCCGAGTTCCATCGGTGCGGCAACCTCAAGTCTCGTGCTCAGCGGCGGCGCACTCAACTACACCGGCCCCAACGCCACGACCGATCGCGGACTCGCGATCAATGCGGCGGCCACCACGATCACCAATACGAACGATCTGACCTTCGGTGGACAGATCTCCAGCACCAATGGGAATCTAACCAAAACCGGTGCCGGCAATCTGACCTTCACCCACAACGGGGCAAACGTGTTGGGCACAGTCGCCAATGGCGTGCTTCTTCACGCGGGCACCCTCACCTTGAGCGGAGCCGGGGCCCAGACCAACTCGATCACCGGCGAAATGTGGGTGGCGGATCAGCCCGACATTTCCGCCAACCTGGTGCTGAACAACACCTCGCTGACCACCACCAACTGGCTCGCGATCGGCCGCGGCAATGGCAACGATGGCGTCGTCAACCTGACCGCCACGGATTCCACAATCACCACTGTCAATTTCAGCACCGGCTACAACAACGGCCTTGCCAACAATTCCAGCGAGGCCTTCGTGACGCTCAACAACACCGTCTGGACTAACAACGGACTTACCTACCTTGCGGAGAGCGCGAGCTCGACTGCGACCATGACGCTGAACGGCACCTCGCAGCTCAACATCAACAATAACTTCCGGATCGCCATGTCCGGCAGCAGCAGCGCTATCTTTAACCTCAACAACAACAGCAGCGTTAACAAGACTGGCGGTTACTTCGCGGTCGGCGACAACGGGACGGCAGTCATGAACATGAACGACAGCTCCTCCTTCACCGCCAACACCGGGGATTTCAATATCGGTGATGTCGGTAGCGGGAACGGCACGCTCAACCTGAGCGGATCGGGCTCGGTGAATGTCCTGAACGTGTACATCGGCAAAGGCGGCGGCACCCAAGGAACCTTGAACCAGAGCGGTGGCACCTTCCAGAGTTCCAACTTCATCTCGATCGGTCGCTTTTTCGCTGGCAACGGGTTCGTCAACATCTCGGCTGGAGCGTTGACCGCCGGGACCGTCGTGAACGTCGGCCAGGAAGGGAACGGCACCCTCACGGTCTCAGGCACCGGAACCGTCACCGCCAGCGGCGACGGGGTCTTTCTCGGCAGCTCGGCTGGCGGAAACGGCATCCTGAATCTCAACGGCGGCACAGTCACCACCAAACGGGTCGCGGAAAATACCGGCGGCCTCAGCAACCTCAATTTCAACGGTGGCCTGCTCAAAGCCGGCACCGGGGCAAACGCCACCTTCATCGGTCCGATCGACACCGCCACCATCCTCTCCGGCGGTGCCTTCATAGACACCAGCGGCCAGACCTTGTCTGTAACCGCGAACCTCGTCGGCAGCGGCGGTCTGACCAAATCCGGCACGGGCACCCTAACGCTTTCCGGCGGCCATAGCTACAGTGGCAACACCATGGTCAGCGCCGGCACGCTGTCGCTCTCCACAGCGTCGCTCGGCGACTCCTCCATCGTCAACATCGCCGCCGGTGCCACCCTCAATCTGACCCATGGGACCACCGACCAGATCGCAAGTCTCGTCGTTGCCGGCGCCACGCTCCCTGCAGGATCCTACGTAGCTGGAGTCCAACCGGGACTCACCGGGTCCGGCACTCTCGTGGTGGGCGGCTCGGTCTCAGCCTACGACGCCTGGGCCAGCAGCTTTGGTTTGAACCCTCTCACCGACGGTGCCCGCGGATTCGACAAGGACAACGACGGTCAGATCAACTCGGTTGAATTCGCCCTCGGCGGCTCACCGGTCAGCGGCGGCAGCATGGCCAGGGTTTATTCCATCGTGGCGGACAGCAGCGCGGATGGGGATGCCATCAGTGAATTGCTCATGACTATCGCCGTGCGAATTGGAACGCCAGCCTTCACCGGTAACCCATCTCCTGGTGCGACTCAGGAGGGTCATACCTACAGGGTCCAAGGCAGTGCGAATCTGGCTGGCTTCCCGGCCGCAGCCGTTCCGGTGAATCCTGTGACGATCGGTCTGCCAACGGTACCAGCCGGGTATGAATACAGAACTTTCAGCCTGAGTGGTTCCAATGGCACCACCGGCAAGGGGTTCCTGCGGGTCGGTGTCGAGATTCCCTGAACTCCCACGATTCCGATTCGGCGCGTGAAACAAGCCTGTCCTGAATGGTGATGGACCCAGTCGAATCACGCTGAAAATTCGTTGCCTGATTCGAATCTGTTCCTATTTTCCAACCCAACATGATCAAAGACATTCTGGTAGTAGGCTCCGGCAGTGCTGGTCTGATCGCAGCGCTATCTCTCAAGCGAAAAATCCCCCAGCTCAACGTGCGGATCGTGCGCAGTCCCGAAATCGGCGTGATCGGTGTCGGTGAGGGCACCACGCCGAATTTCCCAGTCCACCTGTTCGACTATCTCGGAATTCCCCGCAAGCGGTTCTATGAGCTTGCCGGACCGACGTGGAAGTTAGGGATCAAGTTCCTGTGGGGGCCACGCGGGCGCTTCGACTATTCGTTCGCCCCGCAATTGGATTCGCAATGGTCGGATCTGCCGAAACCCCACGGTTTCTATTGTGATGATGAATTTTCCAGCGTTCATCTATCCACGGCATTGATGCGCCAGGACAAGGTGTTTCTTCGTCAGGAAAACGGTTGCCCGGACATTCAACCGTGGCATGCGTTCCACATCGAGAACAAGCTCTTCGTTGAAATGCTGGAGCAGGTATCGCGCGATGCCGGAGTCGAGATCATCGACGGCAAGGTCATCGGAGCGGATCGTGGGCCTGAGGGAGTCTCCGCGGTCCATCTTGAAGATGGACGGCGGATGGAGGCGGACTTCTTCATCGACGCGAGCGGCTTCCGCAGCGAGCTGCTAGGCCGGACCCTGCAAGAGCCGTTTATGAGTTTCGACAAGACCTTGTTCTGTGACCGTGCGGTGGTCGGCGGCTGGGAGCGGACCGACGAACCGATCCTGCCCTACACCACCGCTGAGACGATGGACTCGGGATGGGCCTGGCAGATCGAGCACGAGCATCACGTCAATCGCGGCTATGTCTATTCTTCGGATTTCATTTCCGACGATGACGCGGCAGCGGAATTCAAGCGCAAGAATCCCAAGGTTCCCGAGTCACCGAGGGTGGTGAAATTCCGATCCGGCTGTTATAAGCGGCTGTGGGTGGACAACGTGCTGGCGGTCGGCAATGCCGGCGGTTTCGTCGAACCGCTGGAAGCCACCGCGCTGATGATCGTGTGTTCGCACTGCAAGACTTTCGTCGATTTCCTGCTACACACTTCTCTGGAGCCGACCCCGACCATGCGCCATCTCTACAATGATCTGGTCGCGGACACCTGGGCAGACATCCGGGATTTCCTGGGCCTGCACTACAAGTTGAACACGCTGCTGGACACGCCGTTCTGGAAACACTGCGTGGCGGATACGGATCTCTCTAACATCGGCGAGATGCTGGAATTTTACGAGGAAAACGGGCCCACCGGATTTTGCCGCTACCGCATGCCGACGAGCCAGAGTGATTTCGGCATCGAAGGTTATTTCACGATGCTCGTCGGCAATCAGGCACCTTATCGCAAACGCCACCCCGCCACGCCGCGGGAGCGCTCGATCTGGGATGGTCACCGCCAGACGATGGTGTCGCAGGCGAAGACCGGGATGAATGTGAAGGAGGCACTCTCCTACGTCCGCCACCCCGCCTGGCAGTGGTTTGCGGAACAGGCGAAGTAGTCAATCAAATCCCGAGGCGTTTCGCATTGGCGGCTTTCCAGTCCTCACCGAGTTCCGCCGCGGTCTTGCCGGTGGAGTCCTTCCAGACTTTCTCGCTGTATTTCCCCTCGCGCGCCGCAGCGTTCAGCTTGCGGATGAAATCCTTATCGTGCGTTAGAACGACCCAGTTCAGGAAATTTGCGGAGATCCGGTAGCTGCCGTCATACTTGGCTCCGACGAAGTTGCCGTTGGTCATTTCCGCCCCCTTCGACTCCGGCTCGTAGAGGAACCAGCGGATGTAGTCCGGAATTCCCTCCGTGACCCAACCGGGTGTGCGTGACGGACTCGGATTCGTCGACGCGGCGAGCCAATAGTTTTGGATGATGTGGACAAGTTCATGGATGACGCAGCCCTTGGCTTCGCCTTTCAATTGGCTGCGGAACCACGGCACGTTCATCGACAGCTTGTTGCCGAGGGCGTAGGCGGGCGTGCCGCCCATGTCGTCCCGGAATTCCATGATTACGGTTTCCGGGGCGGTGAAGCCGTCGCTCGGCAGCATCGCGACCATCTTGGGATACCATTCATAAACGACCGGCATCAATTCCTTCTCCACCCATTTGTCCAGATCGGGTGCCAGGGTGGAATCGACAACATACTGGTATTTCCTATCAGGTGACGGATAGGTCTTGACGACCTTGGGCGCGACTCCCTGGGGAGCCGGGCCGTTCGCGTCGATGACGTCGATTTCGCTCAGGAACGTGTTCGCCTGCGGGTTCTCGTCGTCGGCCGTTTCGAAGTCGAACAGCAGGTAGCGGTATTCGCCAAGCGCCTTGCCATCGGAAATCGATACGGCGTGCTGGCCACCCTGGTTTTTGTTCCGGGTATCGACTTTGGCGACCGGTTTCCAACCGCAGGAGCGCGGGTCGGTATCGCGCGCCGGGGCATCCTTGAAGCCCTTCTCATCGCCCTTGGCCGCATAGAGTTTGTAAACCTGCGGGGCTCGTGCCTTGGGATGCCACGAGTAGGTGTGGATGGACTTGATGGAAATCGGTTTGCCGAGATCGACCCCGATGCGGCCGCCGTTGGAACCGTTCTGGAAAAAGAAATTCCGCGAGGGTTCATCGGCATCGCCGGGGAGGCGGCCATCGTGCAGCACCTTCAGTTCGCCGCCGTTGCCGTCGCGCTGGCCGTCTATCAGCGTGAAAGTGGCGGAGGTGGCGGCGTCGTTGGTAGCGGGCGGCGGGACGGGATCGAGCTTGAAGCCCTTGTCGGTCAGGCTCCGAATGGTTTCCACCCTGGGGGCTGCGTGACAAAGCGGGGCGGCGAGGATAATGGCTGCTAGAGCGGCTGGTTTCATGGTTTGGGGAAGTTGAGAACTATTTCTGGTAAATCCGGACGTAGTCCACTTCGTAACGCTGGGGGAAGGGGGTCTTCGAGGGATCTCCGCCGTTGGCACCCACGGCCAGGTTGAGCCGGAAGCGCTGGGGAGCAAGGAATGGATTGATCGCGGGACCGTCCTGGTTGACGGCTATCTTCATGGGCAGGGTGTTGAGAAGCTGGCCGTCCAGATAGATCGAGATTTTTTCGGAATCCCACTCGGTGACCCACAGGTGGAATTTGTCGTCCCAGGTGTCTTTGCCGAATTTTTCCATTGGATGATGGGAGGTGGCCCAGTGGTCGCGGCCGCCCTTGCCGGCCCAGACGAAATTCGCGAGAATCTTCCCCTGATAGAATTCCATGATGTCGATCTCGCCGCCATGGGGCCACCGCCCGCGGCCGGTCGTCCAGATCGCCGGCCAGAGCCCTGGCAGCGCCTTGAATCTCGCCCGGACTTCCGATCGGCCGAAAAGCCATTCGTTGTCGCCGCTTGTGATGAGCGAACCGGATGTGTAGTGCGCCACGGGGCGGTTTTTCCTCCAGTCGCGGGAGTCCTGTTTGAAATTCGGGTTTTTGACTTCTTCCCGGCGGGCTTCGATGACCAGATAGCCACCTTGGCAACGGGAGTTCTCCGTCTGATACCATTGGAGTTCCTGATTGCGGGTGAAGCCTTCCTCGGATCGCCATCTGGCGGCATCCGGCGGGCCGTCCTGGTTGAATTCGTCTGACCAGACCAGCTTGTAAGCGGGGTCCCGCGGCGGGCTGACCGCCTCGTTGGCATGAGCGGAGACGAGGCTGGCTGCTATAAATACGGTAATCGCGGGGTAAGGCATGGTTGGGCTGGTTTTCGACCGCCATTAACGACAGGGGGCGTGGCGATTCTTTCGTCGATATCCGAGGCGGTGGGTGTTAGGCGAAATTAATCAAAACTTGGCTTGATTCCCCGGGTTTCGGGGCTAAAACCGCCGCCCCTTCATGCCGGACCCTTTACGAACTCTGAAAGTCGCGATCCCCAAAGGCAGCCTTCAGGAGCCCACCATCGAGCTCCTTGCCAAGGCTGGCTACGAGATCTACGTTTCCTCGCGCGGTCTCCGCCCGAGCTCAAACGATCCGGAGCTAGACCTCTATCTGATCCGCGCGCAGGAAATCGGCCGCTACCTCGGCCAGGGTTTCATCGACTGCGGGATCACCGGTTACGACTGGGCCTACGAAAACAATGTGGACCTGATCGATTTGGGCGAATTGCCCTACTCACGTGCCACCACCCGGCCCACCCGGTGGGTATTGGTCGTTCCCGAGGATTCACCGATCCGCAAGCCCGAGGACCTCGAAGGCAAACGGATCGCCACCGAAGGCGTCGGAATCACCCAGCGCTATCTGAAAGAGCGAGGCATCCAGGCGGAAGTCGAATTTTCGTGGGGCGCGACCGAGGTGAAAGTCCCGGATCTCGTCGATGCCATAGTCGATGTCACCGAAACCGGGGACTCGATCAAAGCCAACCGCCTCCGCATCGTGGACACGTTGCTGACGTCATTTCCTCATTTCTACGCGAACCCGATCGCTGCTGCGGATCCATGGAAAATGGAGAAAATGGAACGCATCGCCCTGCTCCTCAAAGCCGCCCTCTGCGCCCGCGGCAAGGTGGGTCTCAAAATGAATTTCCCGAGCGCCCGCTTGCCCGAGTTGCTCGAAAAACTTCCTTCGCTCCGCCGTCCTACGATCGCCCATCTTTCCGAAGAAGGATGGGTCGCCGTTGAGACAGTGATTGACGAAATCGTCGTCAGGGACATTATCCCCGAACTGAAGCGTCTGGGGGCAGAGGGGATTATCGAATATCCGCTCAATAAAATCGTCCCCTAATCTTTCATCGTAACCTAACCCCGCAACCGCCATGGGCTCCATCAAGAAACGCCGCAAGACCAAGATCAATAAGCACAAGCGCAAGAAGCGCATGAAGCAGAACCGCCACAAAAAGCGTCTACGCTACAAGTCCTAGTCACTGGGATTGATCTTCAATTGCAATCGCCAGAGGCTCTTTCCCGGGTCTCTGGCTTTTTTGTTGGCTGACCGCGAAATTGGATCATGAGTCTCCAGGTTGTCGTTAATTTCCGGGTGATCGACGAATCCGACGACTGGATCGTGGTGGATAAGCCCGCCCCGCTAATCGTTCACCCGGCGAACAACAAGCCCGAACCCACGCTTCTTGGCGGACTCGAACAGCTGTTGGCGTATGAGATTCAAAACGGTGCCCGTTTGGGCATCGTGACTCGCTTGGATCGGGAAACCAGCGGAGTTGTGCTGGTCGCCAAGCACACCGAGGCCGCTCGCGAACTGGGCTGGATCTTCGAGAGGCGTGAGGCAAAGAAGGAATACTTGGCGATTGTCACCGGCTGGCCAGAACTCAATTCTTGGGAATGCACCGAGCCGATCATCCGGGCCGGCACTCTGGGCCCATCATCCATTTGGGTGCGACAGGTGGTTAGCCCGCTGGGGAGGGATTGCCTGACCCGATTCCGGGTGGAGCGAAGGTTTGAGCGTTGCGACCGGAAGTTTTCGCAGGTCCGCTGTATCCCTGAAACCGGTAGGATGCACCAAATCCGCGTCCACTTGGCGAATGGTGGATTCCCGATCGTGGGCGACAAACTCTATTCGGGAGACGGTTCGGAGTATTTGGAGTGGATGTCCAACGGCTGGACGCCTGAGCTGCAAGAACGCTTGTTCTTGCCCCGTCACGCGCTCCACGCAACGTCATTGGAGATCCGGTGGCTCGGAAAGCGGTACAGGTGGGAGGCGGATTTGGGGAAGAACCTGCTGGAGTTCATCGAAGGCAGGGAAATCAACCTGACTCCTGACGTTGTCATTTGGAGTCGGCATGATTAGCATCAGTCATGGTTTTGCTCGACGAATTGGTGACCTATTTGGATCAGGAGCTGAAAACGGCTTCCATTCCGGACTATCCCGGCGCGATGAATGGCCTGCAGTTGGCGAACGACGGGAAAGTTGTCAGAATCGTGGCAGCCGTTGATGCATCGCTCCGTGCCATCGAAGCCGCTGCTGTGGGCGGACCGGGTTTGTTGATTGTCCACCACGGGATTTTCTGGCGGGGTGTTCAACCCGTGACTGGGCCTTTTTACCAGAAATTGAAAATTGCGATGGATGCGGGTCTCGCGATTTATTCGTCCCACCTTCCCCTCGATGTTCATCCTGAGGTGGGAAACAACGTACTGCTTGCGCGTGCGATTGGGCTGCAGAATCCTAGGCCGCTCCTCGATCACCAAGGGCTTGCTCTCGGTATCCGTGGTTCTTGGTCTGGGAGCCGCCAAGACATGGCCGATTCATTGAATGCCGTGCTGGGTGGGCGGATCCACATTTGTCCGGGAGGCCCGGAAACCATCTCTGACGTAGGACTGATCACCGGCGGTGCGGGGAGTGAGATTGCAAACGTAGCCGCTGCCGGGGTGGATACGTTCATAACGGGAGAAGGACCACATTGGAGTTATTCACTCGCTGAAGAGCTTGGTTTGAATGTCTTCTATGGAGGACATTATGCGACTGAAACCTTCGGAGTGAAGGCCATTTCCACTGCGGGGGGGGCGCATTTCGGAATACCTTGGAAATTCTTGGATTATCCGACTGGCCTCTAAGATAAATTGATAATGGAGATGACCCCACGATTAAGGGCTCTCACCGGTTTGCTTTACCTCGCGGCACTTCCCCATTCGATTGCTGGAAAATACTTGCAGTATCAGTTCTCAAGCTGTGATGGAACTGGATTCAAATGGGCATATTCCTTTGAAAATAAGAGAATTGTGTGAATTCTGAAGGGGCCTTCAATAAATCACCGACACAGCCAGAAAAGTCTTGCTAGGGAGCCCAAGTGCGGGTTTTATTGTCCACGAAGTCGCGGGCATAGCTTAGTGGTAAAGCGCTATCCTTCCAAGTTAGACATGCGGGTTCGATTCCCGCTGCCCGCTCCATTTGAAATTTCCGAGGTCACCAACGTATCTTCAAAATGAAAAAAACCGCCTTTTTCGCCCTATTCAGCGCTTCCTTCGGGTTGTTGTCCGCCAAAACAGCCGTGGATTGCGTAGCGCTTTCCCTCTCGGTCAAAAACGCCGTCGCCGGCGAACAATCGAAAGTCCTTGAGATTGTCTCCGCTGAAGTTGCGACCGCTCCCGCCTGTGCCTGCGAAATCGTAAAGTCTGCGATCGAAGCGTCGAAGGCCGATGTGAAAACAGTCGCAGCCATCGTCGAGGTGGCGGCGACCGCGGCACCCGAACAAATGCGCTTGGTTTCCCAATGCGCAGTAGCGGTTGCTCCGGACGCATTAGCGGCGGTGCAAGCAGTCGTTGCAAAGCTCGATCCGAATCTCGGTGATTCTGGCACCGGTGCGAAGAGCGCCAAGGGCGCAAAGGGTGGAGTCGGAGAAGTTGCATCAATGCCAAACCCACTGGATTTCCCGGGTGAAGGACCAGTGGGTCCCACGCCAGGCGGACCGGGCGGCATTCCCCTCATTCCTTTGTTGCCACCAGTAATTATCGCCCCGCCCGATCAATCGAACGTCAATCCCGGCAACTAATTCATCAGGTCTGACCGATTTCACGTTTGTCAATTTCCATCACTCACTCCGCTTATTACATGAAAAGCAAATTCTCAATCGCCCTGTTTGGCTTGCTGTCCGCAGCCTCAGCTGCAGCCCAAGGGCTGTATTACGTAGGCAGCGAGGCTCAGGAATCCCTTCCTCTCAAGTGGGTTGTGGGGGCGAATTTGATCTATGATGACAATGTCGCCCCCGGGACTCCAGCAGGCAAAGAAGATTCATTCGCCATCAATCCATATGTGGGTCTCTCCTTTGTAAACATCACTCCTCAGACTACTTGGGATGTTTACGTGCGACTCGGTTTGGTTTACTATTTTGATCAGCCTGATATCGCAGACTCAAGTGATGTCAACAGTCAGTCTCGTGCTGGAGTCAATATGACACATCGGTTCAGCGAACGACTTCGTTTCTCGAGTCGGAATTTCATCGCTTATGAGTTGGAGCCTGATTATGCTTATGGCTACGCATCTTCCCGCCAACTGTCGGAATACTTCTACTGGCAGACCGATAACTCCATAGGTTTTCGCTGGACCGAACGATTCGCAACCTACACTGGGTTCAGTCTGACGGGCGCGGATTACGGAGATGTTGACAACAACGATCGTTTTACCTGGGAACTTTACAACCAACTCCGTTATCAGCTTGGACCCCAAACGGTCCTGACCCAGGACTATCGCTATGCGCAGACGTCCGACCCCGATGGAATTGGTTCTGATGCTACGGACCAATATGTGCTGCTTGGTGTCGAACAGCGATTTAGCCCGAATACCATCGGAATTCTGAGAGCGGGTGCACAATTTCGATCTGTAGAAAATGGTGACGACACCACCGCGCCTTACGTGGAGCTTGCTGTGAACTCCCAAGTGAACCAGCAGTTCAGTGTTCGCGCTTTCACTCGTTACAGCATGGAAAACTATGATACGATCCGGGGGACACCGGGAGGTCTTGCGGAGTTTAGCGACCGTAGCACATTGCGGTTCGGCTTGTCGTCAGAATATGCGATATCTCCGATGTTTTCCCTTTTTGGTGGAGTCGACTACATCCCTGCCTCGTTCGAAAGTGGAAATATCGTAAGCGGTGGCGTTCCTGGGCCGGTTGGAGATTTTGACGAGGATATTTTCAACGCCTACATTGGAGTGTCCGTGAAATTCAATGATTTTCTTACAGGAACAGCATCATACAACTACACTGACTCGTCCTCGGATTTCCCAGATCAGTCTTATGATCGCAATCGGATCAGTGTTGGGCTCAGTGCTGAGTTCTGAAGCGAATGATTATATTGAGTCCTTAAGCCTTCATAAAACATTACTTGCTTGATTTCGAACTCCCGCAATGACTTTCATTGCGGGAGTTTTCATTTGATCTGGAACTCGATTGAAACTGTGAAACAATAACGCCCATGAACTCTTCATCCCCGCAACAAAATGAAGCCGCACTGCATGCAGTGGACTACTGGCAAGTTATCAAGAATCGCTACGGAATTATTCTTTTGACCTTACTCTTGGTCTTTATGACGGCAGCGGTAATCACCTACGTGATGCCCAAGAAATACGAAAGTGAGGCCACGATCGAAGTGAAGCCAAGGTCAGTCGGAATGTCTCCATTTGGCAGCGAAATGGGCACACCATTTGGCGCCAACCGCATGACACCCCAGTTTTTTGGAACCGAATTTGAGAAAATCAAAAGCAGCAACTCGCTCTCCAAAGTTGTCGAGAATCTGGAGTTGGTTAACAAGTGGGGTGGCTCCACCGAGGATGCCATCCGGACTCTAAAGGGAATCGTCAACACCCAGAATATTCGTGGAACCGACTTGATTTCCATCCGGGTGCGGCATGTCAACAAAGAAGACGCAAGGGACATAACTGCCGAAGTTGCCAAGGCGTATAAAACCTATCGAACTGAAATTGAAAACCGGGAGACAGAGAAAGGCCTGTATGAGCTGAAGAAGGCAGTGCAAGATCAGGAAGATAAAGTGGAGGAACGTCGCAAAGTCTTGGCCATGATCGTCAGAACCAAGGGAATCATCTATAAGGGGCAGGATTCGTTCTACGGACAGACTGGTGTTGACGAGGATCAAGGGGCTCGAAATGCGCTGGAGACTTACAATCAGCTTGAAGAGGATAAGATGAATCTTGAAAGCCAGATTAACAGCTTATTGAAGTATGATAGCGACCAGTTGATGGTATTTGCAGCGGGACTGGATCTACCTGACAACATAATACGAAACATCTATCCCCAGTATCTTGAAGCCAAACGTCATTTGGAAGATCTCAGGATAAAAGGATTGGGGGATCGACACCCGACTGTGTTGGCCGCCGTCAATCAGATTGAGACCATGAAACACCAGCTTGACGAAGGTGTCGTCAACTTGCGAGCCACATTGCAGGCAAAGCTGCAGATGGCAAGTGACAGTCTGAAAAGTGTCGAAGTTAGGAAAGATGTCACGCGCGAGGAAGCTATTAAACGTGGACTCGATGCTCAGGATTATGTCGATGCGAAGCGGGAATTTGAAACTGACCAGCAGTTGCTCCAATCAATGAAGCTGAAGCAGATCAACGAGACGATTACGCAGCAACTGACCGAGGAAACCATCGTGGTGCACGAGGAGCCGCAGATCTCCGAACACCCTGTCAGTCCGAACGTCACCCTGAATCTGGTGCTCGGAGCGGTGGTCGGTTTGATTTTCGGAGTGGGGATCGCGTTCTTCTTGGAGTATCTTGATACCTCGGTAAAGAGCCTTGAGGACGTGGAGCGTTATCTACAAGTTCCGGTCCTTGCCGTCATTCCGAAGGACGTAGGAATCCTTCACAAGCAAAGTGGCATGAGTCCGGACGCCGAAGCATACCGGATTTTGCGAACCAACATCGAATTCAATCGCAAGAATCCCGAAGACAACGCGATTACGGTGGTTTCCGGTGGCGCGGGCGAGGGCAAGTCCACCACGTTGGTCAATCTCGCATATATCTGTGCCCAGGGTGGGTATACCACTTTGATGATTGATGCCGATTTGCGCAGACCTCGACTGCATACTTTCTTTGATATTAACAATTCGGTAGGGCTCACGAATTATTTGACCACCGAGCTGATGTTGGAAGACGTCATTTTGCAAACTCCGGTTGACAACCTGTATTTCATGCCCTCTGGGATTTTGCCGGCGGATGCTGCTGGTATCCTGAACTCGCGGCGCATGTCCGAGTTGATTCAAGATGTGAAACAACGTTTTGACCTGGTTTTGGTGGATAGTCCGCCGATCCTTGGTGTTAGCGACGCTTCGGTTCTCGCAAGTGAGGTAGACCTGACCATGATTGTGGTACAACATCGGAAATTGCCCCGAAACATGCTGCTCCGAGTGAAACAAGCTGTGGAAAACGTCGGCGGTAACGTCATCGGTGTGGTGCTTAACAACGTGGATGTCCGGAGTGACAGCCAGTATCAGTACTACACCAGCTATTACACCTATTACGCTCCAGCCGAGTCTCAAGTCGGACCACCGGCAGGCGTCTCCACACACGTGAAGCCTCAGGCAGGAGCGCGTGGAAATGATTCCGAGCTGTATTGAACCTCCAACCAACGACTACTATGAACACCAAAAAGCTATTGTTTGGATTGCTTGCATTGATCTTTGCTTCGGTGACTCTCCCTGCCCAGATCGAGGCAGGAAAGTCCATCAATATAACAATCACGAATGTTCCTGATGAGGACAGGGCGACGATCAACGGAGTTTACCCCGTTTCTGAAAGTGGGTATATTAACATGCCCTTCCTTGATCAGGTCCGGGCTGCAGGACTTCGTAATGAGGAACTGGCCGCTTCCCTTCAGTCGCGTTACAAGGCTGCCGGAATTTACACGAATCCAACAATCCAAGTCATTTCAAACATGGTCGGGGTCAGGCCCAATGAGGAAATTGTAACGGTGGGCGGGCATGTAAGAAAAACAGGTCCGGTTCCTTATGCCAAAGAATTGACCCTATGGGGAGCGATTCAAGCGGCGGGTGGGGCCACTGAATTCGGCAGCATGCGCCGGGTGAAAGTGATCCGCAGTGGCAAGCAGAAGATTTATGATGTCACCAAGCCTGAGTTCCAGCAAATCCGCTTGGAGCGGAACGACACGATCGAGGTCCCGCAAAAGAATATTATCGGGGGTTGACACGACGAAACCGAAGGATTGATTGGTAGTGGACCCAATGCCGATACCGCGACTGAAGGAGTTTTCGCTGAAGTGTCTTTGCATATCGGCGTTGGCTCTTCCTCGCGGAATTGCGGTGGAGATTCCTCCAACCGCATTGTCAGACCTCGGCTCCCAGCAATTCCGGGACCGGGAAGCTGCCCAAGTCGAATTGTTGGACTGGGCGCGCGATCAGCGGGGTCCGGCCATGTCTGAATTGCTGAGGCTGTCTCAGCGGGCGGATGACCCGGAAGTCCGGGAGCGATGCTTGGGAGTTCTTCGTGATCTCGTGACCGATGAATATCTGAAAGAGGGAGAGGGCTATATCGGCGTCAGCTTGAGGGATGAGATTGGGGAGGTACCCGGTGAACCTAACCCCCGGGGAGTGATTCGCGTCATTCAGGTGCAACCAGATTCTCCCGCCGAGCAAGCGGGGATTCGGGCGAACGACCTGATTGTGGGAATCAATGGTGAAGTTTGGCAAGAAACTACCCTGCGAGAAAATGTCAGAATGATGAAACCGAACATAAAGGTCGACCTAAGGATTCTCCGGGACGGAGAATTGGTGAAGTTGAAGGTGACTTTGGGCAGGCGGCCATTGAGCGCGGACTTTGCCACTTTTCCAGGGCAAAACTTTGACCCGAATGCCGTCGAACGGGCCGTCAAAGAGGCCTATTTCCGGACCTGGTTGAGACAGAGGAAGTTGCAAAAGTGATTGGATTTCGCGTTTTTAGAAATCGACTTCCCAATATGGCGTGGCATTTTCTTGAAACATTTTAAACCTCGTCCCGTTTGACCTTCATGACTAATTTTTGGTTCCGAAAAGCTGCTTCCACCGTTGCATTGGTTGCAATTTCTTGCTCGGCGTGTGCCCAGCAGGCGGATTTCAACGAGGTCGGTAGGCAGATGGCGATCATGCTGCAAAACAGCCACTTTGCCCGGCTCCCATTCAATGCGGAACTGAGCCAGCGGTTTCTCAGCGACTATCTGAAGGACCTGGATTTCCAGCGCTTGTATTTCACCCAGGATGATGTGGACGGCTTCAAGGCGAAATACGGTGAACAGCTTCACACTTTATTGCTGAATGGCAACAGCATGCCTGCGGCGACCGAAATTTACCGGGTTTTCGAGAAGAGGGTTGAGGAGCGTGTGGCACTTACGGAGAAGCTTTTGAAAGGCGCTGATTTTGATTTCTCCGCGAACGAGTCTGTCATGCTGAGCCGGAAGGATGCTCCGTGGCCAAAGAACGTCAAGGAAGCCGCTGATCTTTGGCGTTTACAGATCAAGGAAGCAGTGCTTGGCGAGACTTTACGCCGCGAACTGTTGTCCAAGCTTTCCAAGGAACAGGGAAAAGCTAACCCCGGTGGTGCGGATCGCAGTCCGAAGGACAAGGTTTCGCTTCGCTACAAGCGCTTTCTAAACAGCGTGAAGGATGTCGACGATGAGGAGATAGCGAATTACTTCCTAAGCTCAATCGCCCGGGCTTACGATCCTCACACCGACTACATGAGCTTTCGCGAGATGAATCGATTCAAGGATGGAATGAAGAACGAACTTGTCGGGATCGGAGCTTTGCTTCAAGGTGAGGAGGACGGAGCCACCAAGATCATGGGAATCGTAGTCGGTGGTCCTGCGGACCGTGAGGGCACTCTCAAACTCAATGACCGGGTGGTTGCCGTTGATACCTTGAACACGGGGAAGGCTGAAGACATGATAGACATCATGTTCATGAAGATCGACAAGGTGGTCGATTATATACGTGGCAAGGAAGGATCGGCCGTGGCATTGAAAGTGGAGCCGGCCGGTGGTCCGCCGGGAGAAACCAGGATTGTGGTGATTCAGCGCGACAAGGTCGAGATGAAGGACGAGCAGGCAAGCGGTGAGGTGATTGAAATGAAATCCGAATCAGGGGTCCCTCGCAGGTTTGGAGTGATCACATTGCCTTCCTTTTATGCCGATTTCGAAGAGGGCAAGGTTCGCAGTTCGGTTGATGTGGAAAGGATTCTCAAGCGCCTGACCGAAGAGAAAATTGACGGGCTCGTTCTGGATCTCCGAAACAATGGTGGAGGATCGCTTGAAGAGGTCCGGCGGATGACCGGGTTCTTCATTGAAAGTGGACCCGTTGTCCAAGTGAAGAACACCTTGGGCCAGGTCCAGGTGAAAGATTCGGATAGTGGCAAGCCAATCTACACGGGTCCCATGGTTGTCATGACTGACAAGAGCAGTGCTTCCGCGAGCGAGATTCTTGCCGGTGCTCTTCAGGATTTCAACCGGGCGGTGATCGTTGGCGACTCGTCCACGTTTGGAAAAGGAACAGTCCAGCAACCGATGGATATCGGCCGGATGCTTCCTCTCTTCGCCGCGCGCAACCGTGCTGGTCATTTGAAAGTGACCATTCAGAAGTTCTATCGTCCTTCCGGTTCATCCACGCAGATGGATGGGGTTGGTGCCAATGTGGTGATTCCAAGCTTGGCTGATGCCTTGGATATGGGTGAGGAGTTTTTGGATCATCCCTTGCCACACGATCGAATCCGCCCGGCGGCTGATTTTAAACCGCTTGATCCACAAGCGCTGTTCATTCCGCGGCTGAAAGAACTGAGCCAGGAGCGCCTGAATGCCGACAAGGATTTTTCATATGTCATCCAGGATGTGATGAAGGCAAAACATCGGCTGGAAGCCAATCAAGTTTCGCTCAACAAAGCAGCACGCGAAAAGGAACTTCTGGAATCCGATATCCTGCAAAAGGAGCGCAACACGGAGCGACGGGCGCGATTTGCGAAGATGAGCGAATATGACAAGAAGTCCTTGAGTTTCTACAAGATCACCTTGGAAGATCTCGAAAAAGGTGCTGATCTCAAGCTATACAATCCTGCCGATGAAAGCGGTGAATACATGCGGCGCGCCAAGGACGAAACCGCGGATCTCGATCAAACACCGAAGTGGCCGACCGGACTGGACCCGGTTAAACGCGAATCGCTCGCGGTAATCAAGGATCTCGTCGATCTAACCGAGAATGCCCGGCTGGCAGGTATTCTGAACCGTTGATGTCGGAAGTTGGAGAAAACCTTTTGTCGGTCGCCGCAAAAATCTCCGCAGCCTGCTTGCGGGTCGGTCGGGATGTGGAATCCGTCGAACTCATCGCAGTATCCAAGACATTCCCGGCGGAATCGGTGCGGGAAGCATTTGAGGCCGGTCAGTTAGCGTTCGGTGAGAGCAAGATACAAGAGGCCGAGCCAAAGATCGCCGCGCTTCCGGGGGCCTTGCATTGGCATTTCATCGGCAGGGTCCAGCGCAACAAAGTGCGCAGGCTGCTTCAAGGTTTCGAGGTGATTCACGCGATTGATTCTTTAAGACTCGCGTCCTCCGTTGACGAGGTAGCTCGGGAGTCGGGACTTTTCCCCAAAGTTTTCCTTCAGGTAAATGTTGGCCAGGAAGTTTCCAAAGGAGGATTCGAGCCGGCAGCTTTGCGTGCCGAGATGGAGAGCCTTCTTACGTTGGGACGCATTGAGATCATCGGCCTGATGTGCATCCCTCCGGTCGGCCCGGATGCGGAATCCGCCCGACCATGGTTTGCCTCGCTCAGGAACATGCGCGATGCCTTGGAGATCGAATTCGGCGTGAAGCTTCCAGCACTCAGCATGGGAATGAGTGGCGACTTCGAGGTCGCCATTGAGGAAGGGGCCACCCATGTGCGTGTGGGTTCCGCAATTTTTGGAAAACGATCCTATCAGGTGGACGGCGAGCTCGGATAAGGGCAAAACTTGCCCATGACCTTGATTCTGGAGAACGCCACCGTCATTGGTAACGAGTTAGCCCTCTCGTTTGGCGACGGGTTCGAAGCCTATCTGTCTCTCCCCATGTTGCGACGGGCCTGCCCATGTGCGGCTTGCCAAGGCGAACCGGATGCCTTGGGCCGCGTGATTCGCCCTCGCGTCGAGCATGGGCCGAAGGCTTATGAGCTTCAGAAATTTGAAACGGTGGGCGGCTATGCCATCCAGCTTTTCTGGGGAGACGGGCATTCCACTGGAATTTACAGTTATACCTATCTGCAGAAACTTGCGGAATTGCCACCATCCTAGCTCCCGCTAAATTGATAGACCCCCCGCAGTGATTTCCGCCCATAACGAGTTGGCGTCCGTGCCGCTTCTTCCTGCTAGAGAAGTTGTTGCGTTTGCCGCTGTTGGCTTCCACACGGTAGCGGCGGTGCTCGAGCATTTCCCAAAGCGCTACGAGGACCGTCGGCGATTCGATGCCTTCCCCACTGTCGCGTCTCCAAATGCAGTGTGTCTTCGCGGTACGGTGATCGATGCTTCGCTCAGGCATTTCGGACCGGGCAGGGGTTATTATGAGGCGGTCGTCATGGACGGGTCCGGTGGCGTTTTCGGTTCCGGGAAAATCACCTGCCGATGGTTCAACATGCCGTTCATCCAGAAGCTCGTGGCTGTGGGGCACGAAGTGAGTATTTACGGCAAGGTCAGGGAATCAAACGGACGCCTGATCATCGACCATCCGGAGTTCGAGATTCTGCGTGATGATGATGAGGCATCCATCCACCTCGAGCGGATCGTTCCCATTTTCAGAAACATCTCCGGCATCGCCCAACGCCGTCTGAGGGAAATCATACATCTGTTACTGCAGCAAACGGATCCGGTGACCCTTGCCGCGGCTTACAGTGTGGATGGCGGTTCGACGAGAGCGCAGGCATTCAAGGATGTGCATTTTCCTGAGTCCTTGGAACAAGCGAAAGCCGCCCGCCGGCGATTCGCGCTGGAAGAATTCTTCGCTTTGCAGTTGAATGTGGTCTGGAGAAGGTCCCGCTACGGCGAGCAAACCGGGCGTGTCCTCGGAAAGACCACGACTTATCTCAAGCGGTTTTATGCGAGCCTGCCTTTCGATCTAACCGGGGCACAGAAACGCTCCATCAAGGAGATCCTCGCCGACATGCGGACCGCTCGCCCGATGAACCGCCTGCTGCAAGGCGACGTGGGATCCGGGAAAACCTTCGTCGCGATGGCTGCGATGTTGTTGGCCATCAACTCCGGCTGCCAGGCTGCGTTGATGGCACCCACCCAGATCCTGGCAGAGCAGCATTACCTGACATTCCGCCGCTGGCTCGAACCGTTGGGAGTTCGCGTTGCTTTGCGCACCAGCAACCGGGATGAAACCAACCATCTCGAGATCGAAGGAGAACCCCAGATCATCATCGGCACCCACGCCTTGCTTTATGATTCCGTTTCCTTCCGCGACTTGGGACTGGTTGTAATCGATGAGCAGCACAAGTTTGGAGTGGCGCAGCGTGCCTCGCTCATCCGCCAAGGGGTCGTGCCGGATGTGCTCGTGATGACAGCAACGCCCATCCCGCGGACCTTGACGATGACGATTTATGGTGACCTCGATGTCTCCCTGTTGGATGAAAAGCCTCCAGGGCGCGGCAGGATCGTCACCGCCGTTAGAGTTTCTGCGAAGCAGACGGACGTCACCAAGTTCGTCAAGGACCAGCTCTCCCGAGGACGCCAGGCCTATCTCGTCTATCCTTTGGTCGAGGAGAGCGAATCCCTGAAGGCTGAGTCCGCAACCGTGGCGTTTGAAAAGTGGCGGAAGCGTCTATCCGCGCATGAGGTCGGATTGATCCACGGCAAGCTGAGGCCTGAGGAAAAGGAGGTCGTCATGCGCCGTTTCCGTGAAGGGGAAATCGCCGCGCTGGTTTCCACCACCGTCATTGAGGTGGGCGTGGACGTGCCGAACGCGAGCGTCATGATCCTCCATCACGCCGAGCGCTTCGGCCTGGCCCAGCTTCACCAGCTCCGCGGGCGCATTGGCCGTGGGGGGCACAAAGGCTATTGCATCCTCCTAACCGACGGGAAGAATTCCGATTCCATGGAAAAGCTCCAGGTTCTCGAGCAAACCTCCGACGGCTTCGAGATCGCCGAAGCCGACCTCCGCTTGCGCGGGCCTGGCGACGTGTTGGGAACCGTGCAAAGCGGCTTGTCCGAGTTGCGCTTCATCGATTTTCTTGCCGATACAGCTTTGCTGCGGGAGGCGCGGGCACTCGCGGACAAAGTGCTCGCGGAGGACCCGAAGCTCGATGGCATCCACCGAAACCTGCGGTCCATGATTCAGGATTCCGATGGCGCGACGGCATTGCCAAGCACCGCTTGATACAAAGTCAGCGGCCGACGATCCGATAGATCGGTCCGGTCATGTCCACGATGAACAGGTTGCCGTCGTTGTCCTCGGCGAACGAGGGAATCAGGTTGATGCGGCCGCCCTTCGGCTGAAGTTCCCTGGTGTGATCCTTCAAATCGGTGGCCTTCCCGCCCTTCAAGACGAACGACCAGATCCGCGGATTCTGGTGGTCCGCGAAAACGTAGCGGCCCTGCAGCTCTCTAATCGGACCCCGGTAGACATAACCTCCGGTCACCGAGTAGCCTTCCCTGTCACCGCCACCGTGGTCGTAAACATAGACCGGATCGATGTTATTTTCAGGACGTGGCCCGCCGACGCCTCTGGCCGGGTTTTCCTTGTCTCCTTCACGCAGTCTCCAGCCGAAGTTGGCACCGGAGGCCTTGCCTTTCGGCATGTGGTTGATTTCCTCCCACTTGTTCTGGCCGACATCCCCGATCCAGAAATCACCGTTCTCGCGGTCGAATGAGCAACGCCACGGGTTGCGGACTCCGTAGGACCAGATCTCGGGTTTGGCATCCTTCACTTTCAAAAACGGATTGTCCGCAGGCACGCGGTACCCGGTTTCCGGCGAGACATCGATGCGGAGAATTTTCCCGAGGTGGGAATCAAGCGCCTGGCCACGCTTGTTAGGATCATCGCCTGCTCCGCCGTCGCCATTGCCGATGTAGAGCATGTTGTCGGGACCGAAGCCTAGCCAGCCACCGTTGTGATTTTCGAACTCGGACGGGTATTTCAGGATGATTTCCCCGGTTGAATGATTGGTGGTCTTCCGGTTCTCCGAAGTGAATCTAACAATCCGGGTCTGCTTTTCCTTGTCCGTGTAGTTCACATAGAAGCGCCCGCTCGACATGAAGTCGGGGGCGAAGGCGAGCCCTAGAAGACCTTCCTCGTTGCCTCTTCGCGTCACATCCTGGCGGACGTCGAGAAAAGGTTCCTTTTCACGCTCGCCGGTTTTTTCGTCCACGATCCACACCTGCCCGCCTTGCTCCATCACCCAGAGCTTGCCCTTGATGCCTTTCGGCACACCGGCCCAGATCGGGCGGTCGAATCCTTTTGCGACTTGCTCGACTCCGATCTCGGCCCGGCAAATGGTGAGTGTTGCGAGAAATGTGGCGGCGATGGTGGTTGTTCGAAGCATGGCGGGAAATTATGGCTGGTCCGCACCCATACAAGGCGGAATGAATCGGATCTTTCAGAAAGAGCCCGGGTCCGTGGGCAGGTTTTTGGTGATATCTATCAGTTCTTCCGCCGCCTTCGAAAGCGGGATCGCCCGCCGTTTCATCAGGCTGATCGTGCGCTGTGGGGTTGGCTCGTGGAAGCGGCGGAAGGCGACGCCCGGCAGCGGCCGGGAGCGGACCGCCAGCGCGGGCACCACCGCGATTCCCAAACCCGCGGCGACCATCGCGAGAGCGGTTTCGAGCTGGTCACACTCGAGTCCCGGATCGAGTCGGTCCAAGCGGCAGACTTCCACGGTGCGGTCGGTTAGGCAGTGTCCGTCCCGCAAATGGATCAGGGTTTCCGGCTGGAGTTGCTCTGGGTTGGGGGGCTGCGAACCATCCGCGAACGGGTGGGAATCTGGCACCGCCAGGAGCAGAGGTTCCCGGAACAGCTCGCGGACATGCAGCGACCATTTTTTCTGATCCTGCGGCGTCACGTCGCTCAGGATCGCGAATTCGATCGAGCCGTCCACCACCTGTTGGATCAGCCCGCTCGTCCGCGCCTCGCGGATCTGCACGTCGATTTTGGGAAACGCCTCGCGAAATGGTCCTAACAACCGCGGCAGCAGATAGGGCGCGATGGTCGGGATCATCCCGAAAATCACGGATCCTTCTTGTGAATTCCGGCGTTGGGCGAACCGCTCGCGCAGCAAGCGCGCTTCATCCAGCACCCGCTCCGCATGCTCCAGCAGAATTCTCCCAGCCGCGGTCGGCTCGACTCCTCGCGGCTTGCGGTGGACCAGCGCTTCCCCGAGTTCATCCTCCAGCGCCCGCAGTTGCTGGCTCAGAGATGGCTGGGCGATCCGGCAGCGCTTCGCGGCTCCGGTTAGCGATCCCTCCCTCACGATCGCGACGAAATACTCGAGTTGGCGCAAATCCATGGAGGGATTCATTCCATAGGTATTGGCAATGGCAAGTATTGAAACCGTAGTCTTTACCGATGGCAACTTTGAGTCAAAAATGATCGCCTAATCGTACCGTCGGGTGTAATTCCACCGTTCTACTAAACGATTTTTCCCTAGCCAATCCACCGAAAAACCAAATGACAAACGAATGCCCGCTATCCTCTGAACCCGCACAAGCGAAGTGCCCGTTCAATCACGCCCCCAGCACCGGCACGACCAACCACGACTGGTGGCCGAACCGCCTGAAAGTCGAGCTGCTGCACCAGCATTCCTCAAAATCCGATCCCATGGACGGCGACTTCAACTACTCGGAAGAATTCAAGAGCCTCGACTTCCCCGCGTTGAAGGCGGATCTCGCCGCGTTGATGACTGACTCGCAGGAGTGGTGGCCGGCGGATTTCGGTCACTACGGCGGTCTGTTCATCCGCATGGCGTGGCACAGCGCCGGCACCTACCGCACCGGCGATGGCCGGGGTGGCGGCGGGCGGGGGCAGCAACGGTTCGCACCGCTCAACAGTTGGCCGGACAATGTCAGCCTGGACAAGGCGCGCCGCCTGCTCTGGCCGATCAAGCAGAAATACGGCCGCAAGATTTCCTGGGCCGACCTGATGATTCTAACGGGCAACGTCGCGCTGGAGACCATGGGCTTCAAAACCTTCGGTTTCGCCGGCGGGCGCGATGACACTTGGGAGCCGGATCAGGACGTCTATTGGGGCCGTGAAACCACGTGGCTCGGCGGCGACAAGCGCTACGCCCACGGTTCGCATGGTGTCGAAAAGGAAGGCGCGGTCTTGGTGGCGGACGATACGGCGGACGGAAAAATCCACAACCGCAATCTCGAGAACCCGCTCGCGGCCGTGCAGATGGGCCTGATTTACGTCAACCCGGAAGGTCCGGATGGCAATCCCGATCCGTTGCTTTCCGCAAAGGACATTCGTGAGACCTTCGGCCGCATGGCGATGAATGACGAAGAAACGGTGGCGCTCATCGCCGGTGGCCATAGCTTCGGCAAAACCCACGGCGCAGGCCCGGCGGACAACGTGGGGGATGAGCCGGAAGCGGCCGGTCTGGAGCAGCAAGGTTTCGGCTGGAAGAACAGCTTTGGCTCTGGCAGAGGCGGCGACACGATTACCAGCGGCCTGGAGGTGACTTGGACCACGACACCCACGCGGTGGAGCAACAATTACTTCGAGAACCTGTTTGGCTTCGAATGGGAACTCACAAAGAGCCCGGCCGGTGCACACCAGTGGAGACCAAAAGATGGCGCAGGTGCCGGCACGGTGCCCCATGCCCACGACGCATCCAAGCGCATCGCCCCCAGCATGCTGACCACAGACATCGCGTTGCGGGCAGATCCTGCCTACGAAAAAATCTCGCGGCATTTCCTGGAGAATCCCGACCAGTTCGCCGACGCGTTCGCCCGCGCCTGGTTCAAGCTGACGCACCGCGACATGGGCCCGCGCGACCGTTACCTGGGGCCGGAGGTGCCCGCGGAAATCCTCATCTGGCAGGACCCGATCCCCGTTGTGGATCATCCGCTGATCGATGCGCAGGACATCACCGCCCTCAAAAGCCAGATCCTCGCTTCCGGTCTAACCATCTCCGAATTGGTCACGACCGCCTGGGCCTCGGCATCAACGTTCCGCGGCTCCGACAAGCGTGGAGGTGCGAACGGTGCCCGCATTCGTCTGTCCCCGCAGAAAGATTGGGAAGTCAACCAGCCTACCCAACTGGCGAAGGTGCTCGGCGTTCTGGAGGGCATCCAGAGCACTTTCCAGTCCGGCGGGAAAAGAGTCTCACTCTCCGATCTCATCGTTTTGGGCGGTTGCGCCGGTGTCGAGCAAGCGGCGAAGAACGCCGGTCACGACATCGTCGTTCCGTTCACTCCGGGACGCATGGACGCCTCTCAAGAGCAAACCGATGTGGAATCCTTCGCGTTCCTTCAGCCGGTCGCTGACGGTTTCCGGAACTACCTCAAAACCAAGTACTCCGTTTCCGCCGAGGAGTTGTTGATCGATAAGGCACAACTGATGACGCTCACCGCGCCGGAAATGACAGTGCTCGTCGGTGGCATGCGCGTCCTGAAAACCAACGTCGGCGATGCGCAACCCGGCATCTTCACCAAGCAGCCCGAAACTCTAACCAAAGACATCTTCGAGAACTTGCTCGACATGGCGACCGAGTGGAAGCCGCTCTCTGCTGACGCCGACCTCTTTGAAGGCCGCGACCGCAAGACGGGTGAACTCAAGTGGACCGGCACGCGCGTCGATCTGCTGTTCGGTTCGAATTCCCAGCTCCGCGCGGTGGCTGAAGTTTATGCATGTTCGGACTCGCAGGCCAAGTTTGTCCACGACTTCGTGGTGGCTTGGAACAAGGTGATGAATTTGGACCGCTTCGACCTCGCGTAATTCGCGGCGGCACGCATCAACAAGAAAGACCACGGAGATCACGGAACCAAGTCCGTGCCATCCGTGGTCTTTTGATATCCAGCTATCAGAAAGTTGCTTCTCTTCCTTGCCGATGAAACTTCAGTCGACGGCCCGGATCACAGCCGATGATGGGCGCGACCCGGAACAGCCAGAGTTGTTGGATTGCCCAGCCTCCCGCGAACAACGCGACTCCCGTGCTCCGGGCCGGATTCACCGAAGTGTTGGTCCAGCACCTGTCAAATGATGCCGCCCGGCAGGTCCTTCGCCGGAAATCGTCCGCCCACGCAAAGCCCGACCGAGACCGCGGGATTCAAGTGGCAGCCCGAGATATGCCCGATGGCGACTGCCATTGTCTGCACGGTTGGCCAGAACGCCAGGGAGACCCCTGGCAGCCCGATCCCGGTCTCCGTAAACGCGGTCGCCAGCGCGGCGCTGCCATATCCCCCGAGAACGAGCAAGATTGCCACGGTCAATTCAGCGGTGTATTCTTTCCTCTGATGATAATGTGTTAGGGAGCGGATGAGACCATATTGACGGCTTTAAACATGAACAGTATCCGGAACGAATCACACCCGGTGTAAATCAAGAACCTCGGTCCGACGGTGCAAGAATCCGGCATGGAATCGCGTCTGAACACGATGGACCTGCCAGATGCGATCGCTCGTTTTCTATCCAAAGCCGGAGCCACGGAGACGACACCGTTCGGACCTGACGTGCTCGTTTACAAGGTGGGAGGAAAAATGTTCGCGCTCACCGCGCCTGATGAATTCCCCGCCCGCATCAATCTCAAGTGTGATCCCGAGCGGTCCACCACCCTGCGCGACGAATATGAGGCCATCCTGCCCGGCTATCACATGAACAAGCGTCATTGGAATACCCTCATCCTCGACGGCTCGATCCCCGCCAAGCTCGTCCGCGAACTCATCGATCACTCCTACGAACTGGTCGTCGCCTCCTTGCCCAGGTCGTGGCGGAGCGATGCCTGATAGTCCGTGGTCAATCTGCTACTTTGGCCCACGAATCTTGCCGAACAGCCAGAGCACCGCGAGAATGATCGCGATGATCCAAAGCAGGTGAAGAGTCACGCTGGTGATGGCGAGCGCCACTTTCAGGATCACCCAGATCACCAATAACAGAATTGCCACACTGAGTAGTTTGCTCATATGCACAATGGCTTCGCAGATCGGGTGCCAAAGGTACTGGAGCGAGAGATGGCCGGTTTTCCGGGAGCAGCGGGTGACCGGCCATACACCGAATAGAGATGGCCGTGCACGGGTCATTACTGCGGAGTGCGGAATGCAACGCGCCACCGAGAGCCGCCAGACGGCGACTTTACGGCTCCGTGGGGCCGACCATTTCCTGCTGGTTCCGAGGATGCCGGTGCGGCACGGGAAAGATTCCGGTTTCTTCACTGGCAACGACGCGGGCTTCGTGCTGTTTTTCCGCCGTGTCCGCTGTCACGAATATTTCGACCTACCGTTTCGCCGAACTCTCCGGTCTCAAGGACTTGCGTGAGGATCTCATCGCTGCTTGCAAGGCGTGGGAGCTGAAAGGAACCATTCTGCTGAGCACGGAAGGGATCAATTTGTTCGTCGCCGGCGCGGCGGAATCGATCGATTTGCTGCTGGCGAAACTCCGGGCAGTTCCCGGTCTCGAAGCACTGGAGCCCAAGTTCAGCATCAGCGACAAGCAGCCGTTCAACCGGATGCTGGTGCGGGTGAAACGCGAAATCATTTCGTTCGGCATGGAGAGCATCCGGCCGGCGAACTACACCTCGCCGAAGATCGCCGCCGCCGAGCTCAAGCGCTGGCTTGATGAAGGCCGGCCGATCACTTTGCTCGACACCCGCAATGACTACGAGGTGAAACTCGGGACCTTCAAAGGCGCGCTCGTTCCTAACATCAACACCTTCCGCGAATTCCCTGCGGCGGTCAGGAAACTGCCGGAAGAACTGAAGGACCAGCCGGTAGTGATGTTCTGCACCGGCGGCATCCGCTGCGAGAAGGCCGGGCCGTTCATGGAGAACGAGGGGTTCCGCAACATCTATCAACTCGACGGCGGCATTCTCAAATACTTCGAGGAATGCGGCGGCGAACACTACGATGGCGAGTGCTTCGTCTTCGATCAGCGCGTCGGTGTGGACCCGGGGCTGCGCGAGTCCGGCTACGCCATCTGCTTCGCCTGCCAGGCCCCGCTCGACGCGGCCGAACAGGAAGACCCGCGGCATGTCGAGGGCGTGAGTTGCCCGCATTGTTTCATAAGCGCGCCCGAGCGGATGAGCCAGCGGATTGCCGAACTTCACGAGGCGATCTATCAGGCAGCGCACCCGTTGCCCGGGTCACTGCCGCTGGAGAACCGCCGCCCGATCAACATCCCCGCCGCCCACGACGGGCGACCCCTGCTGGATGCGCTCATCGACATTTTCCCGCAGATTTCGCCGGCCGAGTGGAAAAACCGCTGTGAGGCCGGGCGCTTTGTGAGCTATGGCGGCACCGTCCGGGGCAAAGACCACATGGTGCGCGGTGGCGAGCGGGTGATCCAGGTTTTCCCGCCGGACGTCGAGCCGCCGGTGTCGGCGGACATCCGGGTGCTGTTCGAGGATGAGGCAATCGTCGTCATTCACAAACCCGCCCCGTTGCCGATGCACGCGAGCGGCCGGTTTCACCGCAACACGCTCCAACACATCCTGAATCTGGCCTGCGCGCCCAAATACCCGCGGCCCGTGCACCGGCTGGATGCCAACACGACGGGCCTCGTCATCTTCGCGCGGACGCGGCATTTCTGCCGCTTGCTCCAGCGCCAGTTTCTTGAAGGCACGGTGGACAAGCGCTATCTGGTCAGGGCCATCGGCCATCCGGATCAGGACGTGTTTTTCTCGGATGCGCCGATCTCCGCCGTACCCGACGTGATGGGCACTCGCGGGATCGACGAGCTCGATGGCCTGCCGTCCCGCACCGACTTTCAGGTCATCGAGCGCTGTGCGGATGGCACCACGCTGTTGGAAGCCAGGCTCGGCACCGGCCGGACCAACCAGATCCGTGTCCATCTCTGGCAGCTCGGGTTACCCGTCGCGGGCGATCCAGCCTACCTACCTAACGGGCAGATCGGCGGCACCCAGACGCTCGATCCCGAAGCCCCGCCGCTCCAGCTCCACGCGTGGAAACTCTCGTTCGCGCATCCGGCCGGTGGCGGGCCCATGACGTTCGAGACCGAACGGCCCGGCTGGACTTGTTAGCAATTCCCTACCAGCCGTTGGCCATGCGGATATCCTCGAATTCGGGCTCGTAGATGTTGAACTCGATGCGGGTGAATGCGGCGATCTTGAACGGAGCGGTGCCGAAGTTCTGGCTGTAGCCGGTTAGAGTGTCTTCGCCCGTGCCCTCGAGCCGGAAGACGATCGACGAGCCATCGGGAAACCAGCCGCGGACGTCGCCATTCTCACGCTTGCAGCGTTCGAGATCGACCGGTTTCAAAACGACCGAGCGGAGGGCTTCTATCGGCAGTTTCACCTCGCGGAAGGGGGTCTTCACGGTGATCGTGCCGTCGGCGATGGCCACGACCTCACCGGTGATGCTGTCGCCGTTGCGGAGTTCCATCCGCCCGCTGTTGGTTTTTTCCGGAGGAGCTGTTTCCTCTTCCTCCTCGGATTCCAGCCCGCCCTGCATGCCGAACGGTGGAAAGCCGCCGGGGTTTCTATCGGGAAGCTGGCCCACCTCCCCGTCCCACGCGCCGACCTCGATGCGGGAGATCTGCAACGGCGAGGCATTGGCGATGAAATGAATTCCCCGGCCGATCTCGTTGCGGGCGGCTTCCGGGTCGGTCCACTTCTCGATGATCTGGCCATCCACAAACAGGCAGATCGTGCCCGTCTTCGCGCTGGCGCGGACCTCGATGCGCGCCTTCTCGTTTTCCTGGAGCGAGGTGGCGTTCTGCGTGTTGCCGAGAAACCGCTGGGTCTTGCCACTGCGGAGCTGCACGGTGCGCTGTTGGAAAATGAGCTCGTAGCCGCTGGCGGGACGATCGCTTGCCAAGTCATCCGAGAAGATCGCCAGCTTGAGCCCGAACGTCCCCCGCCAGGCCACGTCGAAGGCGACGCTGCATTCGTCGGGGAGGTCCATGTTCCTGGCGATGCTGCCGGCGGCAACCGAGCGGAAGCCGGAGTTCTGATAGATCCAGGCCGGCTTGTCGCCGGATTGCGTCCAGCCGTCGAGTCCGGTGGGCCCCCGATAGAGCAAATCCGGGCGTTCGGTGATCCGGATGTCCGCGACCATCAGGCGGTTGAATTTCATGCGCCCGGCAAACCAGGTGTCCAGCTCGACGGCGGTGTCGGACACGGCGACGAGCTGGCCGCGGACCAGGTCGCCGTTGGTCAGGGTGATGGATGCCTCATGCTTGCCGCCGCTTTCCGGCTGGTGCGCGGTTAGCGTTAGATCGAGAACGTTCTTGAGATGGAACGGCATCGCCTTTTCAAGGATCGGCGACTTCCACACCAATTGATCGGTGGAAAGCGAAACGACGGAGCCGGACATCCGGTCGCTGTTGGAAAAACGCACGGTCGATTTCTCCTCTTCCGCGTTGGCGGCAAGCGCGAGCGCGGCAATTACGGCGGTGGCCGGGAAAGGTTTCATTCGTCGGGTTTCACTTCGGGTTTGGAATCCAGCCGCTCCAAGGCCAAGACACCGGTGCGGCTGATTTTCAACGTGCCTAACAACGGGTGCCGCGCGGAAATGGCATCCCCGGAAAAGGTGCAGGATGACACGCGGAGCGACCCTTCGCCACGCAGGCGGAGGGCGAACGGATGGACCTGCGCGGGAGCGGCTTCCGGTTCCGGCTTGGCAAAGAAGACGGTGGAGACATCCTCTTCGGCAAGCTCCAGCGGTTCTTCCTGGAAGTCGCTCTTGAACGAGAACAGGACGCCATCCGGGCCTTGGCGGATGGCAGTCAGGCGTCCGCCCCAGCGTTCGTCATCGCGGCTGATCAAGCTGTCGGATTTGGAATCGCCGCGGTCTTCGGCGCGATGGCGGGTCCGGGTGTTGTCGAATTCGATCACCTCGATACCACGGATTTCCTGCGTCATGCCGGCTGGTGAGTTGTTGACCAAGGTCACGCCATTGCCAACGGGCGGCTTGGCGACCGGATCGACACCGGCCCCTTCGGGTTCTCCATTGAGAAACAAGTGAAGCCGCGAGGTTTTGCGATCCACCCGGATTTCCACATCGACCTGGTTCTCGGGAAACTGCTCCGGCGTGACGGGCGGAATCATTACGGATGGAGGAGAGCGCCGCCCCTCGCTTGCTTCCCGCTTGATCTCCAGGCCCGCGCTGTTGAATTGCAGATAGTAGCGGTCGACCGCTTCGACCTTGGGGGTGAGGGGATCGGCGAAAAAGATCTGGAAATTCGGGCTCGATTGCCACTTCAGGGTGAATTTCAGGATAAACTGTTGGGGCGCTTCAAAATTCCTCGATGCCCTCGCCGGGCCGTTGGCGACGAGAGATTTGTTAGCAAAGCTCCAGTTCCTGGAAACTTCCCCGTCGCGGGTCCACTCTTCCAGACTCGTCGGACCGGTGTAGATGACCTTCCGCTTCCGGACCCCGAGCTGCATCGATTTCAACGCCGACCGGGGAATGGTCATGCGTCCGGCATCGGCGGTGGCGACTGCCAGATTCTTGTCATCCAGGCTTTCGATCGTTGCCGGCAGCAGGTCGCCGTTGATCAACTCGATCAACGTGCCCGGCGGATTGGGTGCGGACTCGGGAGCGCTGAATTCCACCTTCTCGACCGCATCCGCCGTGAGGCGGAGTGGCTCCGGCGAGAGCGCCGAGTCCAGTTCGACCACGCCCGCCTCGTTGATCGAGCGCACGGTCCCGGTCAGGCGGGCATCACCGGCCAGGGTAAGATCGTCCGCGTGGAGCACACCGGGGGCGATGCCTGCCAGAATCAGGGCGAGCCGGCATCCCAAGTTAGAATTCCGCATCCCAGTCATCGATCATGTTGTTGGAAGGCCGGAAATCGAGCATGACCGCGGCTTCCAGGTTGAAGTTCAGCTCGCCGCACACCGGGTTGAAAATCCGGATCGAGGTTGGGTTGCCCGAGAGCGGCCGGCCGGAAACTTGTCCGAGCGGGCTGAGCCGGATCGTTAGATTGTCGGCCGGCGGATCGGTTTCCTTGGCGAGACGGTTGCGGGCGAAGCGGATCTCCGCGATATCGTCCAATTGGAATTGGAACTGGCCGTATTTGCCGTCGAGGGTGAGCTTGCCGTTCTTGAACGAGCCTACACGGCCGGAGAACCGGTCGGTGCCATTGGCTAGCAGGACGATGTCCTGCTCGTCCACCTGGAGACTGCGGGCCGAGTCGGGCATGCCGTTCCACTCGGCCACCATGACATCGGTAATCTTCACGGGTGAGTCCTCGGACTGGACCACGAAGCCGAAGCCGGAGCCTTTCCCGGCATAGCTCGACCGGTCGCGGACGCCGGTCCCGCCTTCGCTCCACTGGACCACGAACTCGTCATTGATGAACAGCGAGATTTCGCCGGTCAGGCGGTTGCTGCGGATTTCCATGGTGGCCTTGCCGGTGTCTCCCAGGCGGATGGAGTTGCCATTGATCTGGACGCGATCCACGGAGGGCGCGCCGTCCTCGTCCACAGAGGTGCGGAACAACATCATATGGGTGGAGAAAATCTGCAGGACATAACTGTTGCCGAAAACCATGGGCAGAATGGTGGAATCCCCGGGAGCGAATCCAACCTGCCTGCGCGGTTGGATTTCCGCTGGCTTGTCCGCGTTGTCCGCAGGCTTGGGTTTCGGCTTGGCAAAATCGGCGTGAAAGCCAATCGCGATTGACAGACGGTTCTTCCAAGCGAGGTCGAAGCGCAGCACCGAGCGGTCCGGCATCGTGTTTTCCTTCAGCAGGGCGGTGCCGGACGAGCGGCTCGGCCAATACCAGGCGGACCCGGAAAAGGCCCAGCGCCCGGGAGTGTCCTTGTCCCCCTTCTCATCGTCCTTGCCCGCGGATTCCGGTTTCGCAGGCGGCATGCCATCGGGGAAGGAGGCGTTTGCCATTTTCCATTCATCCTCGATGAACGGCCCGTGGTAATGAAGCCGCCCGCCTAACGGACTGGGGGCCAGCCTGGCCACCTGGTTGCGCGGAATTCGCAACGGTCCGGCGTAGGCAGTGTCGAGGGTGATGGCCTCGTCGTCCATATCGGTGACGGTTCCCGGGATCCTGTCGCCATTGACCAAGGCGATGTGTGAAAGCGTGGACAGGGAACGCAACGGCTTGCCACCGCGCAGGACGATGTGGCGGAGTTCGGCGGTCTCGAACTCCACGGGCGCGGCGAGATCGTCGCGCTGCCAGATTGCCCGCGGGCCTTCCTTGAGGCCTTGGAAACTGCCATGCAGCTGGTCGCCGTTGGTGAAACGCAGCAGGTCGGGTGCATCGGCGGCACCCAGCACCATCGCGCCGGAAATCCATGAGATGACGAGGTTGCGGATCATTTCTCGTAGATCGGTAGAAACCGATAGTTGAGGGCCAGCGACAGCAGCGCGCCGGCGGTGTTGAAAGACGCGCCCTGGTTCCCGGGGAACGAGCCGTCGGGAGACTGGATGGTGGACAGGTAACGGATGTTGCGGGCGTTCCATTCCTTCCAGATCGCCTCATCCGCATGGAACAGCGCCTGCGACATGTAATACTCGAAGTAAAACGGATAGTAGCGGTCGCGGAAATCGATGTTCTTCTTCAGATAGGCCAGACTCGCCTGATAGCCCTTCGAATCGCGCTCCTTGGCCAGCGACAGGCACAGCGAGCCGATTGCGGTCAGGGTGGGTTTGCCACCCGAGGCGGAGGTATAACCATAGTCGCCGTCCCGACCGCGGCAGGTCGCCAGATAGGCCAAGCCCTTGCGGATCGCTTCGTCGGGCACTTCGAGGCCGGCATTCCGCGCGGCGAACAAAGTCACTAGCTGGCAGCCGGTCACCGTGGTGTCCGCGTCGCTGCTTACCGGGGTGTAGCGCCAGGCTCCGTAACGGTTGCGCTTCTGCGCGCTGATGATCAGCTCGACGGCTTTCTCTAGCGCCGGGGCGATCTTCGGGTTGTCGAGCACGCCGTAGGCCTCCGCGAGCGCCTTGGTGGCGAACGCGTGGTTGTACATGCTCGATCCGATATAACCGTTCTTCTCGTTCTGTTGGGAAAGGATGTAGTCGATCCCAAGGCGGATGTTCTTGGAATAGGGGCCGTTGTTAGGATCCTCGCCGTGGGCGAGAAAGGCCGCCACACACAAGCCGACGACGCCGGGCTCGGAGCCGACGCTGTCGTTCCAGGTGCCTTTGTCGCCCTGGGTTTTCGCGAGATACTGCAAGCCGCGTTCGTACATCAGCTCCGCCTGCGCGGGGATGGAGTCGTCCGGCCGCCCCGGCAGGTCCTGGGACCATGCGGCGGTGGAGAACGCCAGACTCGCGAGTGACACGAGCAGCCGGAACAGACCGTTTGTGGATGGGTTTTTCATGGTTGCGCTCACTTCAACTTATCTTCGGCACCGCGATTGTATGCGTCCAGCGCTTTTCGGAATTCCTCCGGCAGCGCGTGGCCGGCACTTCCCGCTGCCTTGGGCACCCGGCGGGCTTCGCTTTTCCCGCCGCTCTGGCCATCGGTCGGGCCATTGGCTTCGTCGGATAGACCGGTCACGCCTTTACCGCCTTTGTCACTGGGTTTGCCGTCCTTGCCTTCGCCATCCTTCTCGCCATCGGGTTTCTTGCCCATCATGCGTTCCATCATATCCATCATGGCGCTGCCGGATTGGCCGCTGCCCTGTTGTTTCTGCTTCTCCTTGGCCGCGGCGTGGATCTTCTCGATAATCTCAGTCTCCGCGGCGATGGTGTCGCCGCCTGTGTCATAGGCCGCCAGCTTGTCGGTGGCTTCGTTCATGATTTCCTTCACCTCGTCCAGCAGCTCGATCACCTGCGGGACGGTCTGCTCGATGGTGAGCTGTTGGACATCCGCCGAAAGCTCGTCCTGCCGGTTGGCCACCTTGCCGGAGCCTTCGCGATGTTTCGCGAGAGCGGCATCCGGCGGCTCCTCGTCCGCGCGGATGACCGCAGGGGCTAACAACAAAATGGCGGCGGCGAGGCTGGCTTTCATGGCTCGTTGGAATCGGGTTGGCTGTTTTCGGCGCTGCGGCGGAGTTGCTCCAGCGCGCGGGTCTGGGCTCTCAGGTCCTGTTCCTGTTGGATCAGTTTCATCACCCGCAACATGAATTCGAAGTCCTCGTCCTCGGGGCTCTGACCACCTCCGTCACCACCGCCGCCACCTCCCTCCTTGTCCTTCTCGCCTTCGAGCTTCTTGGCCCATTCGGTTAGCATGTCCGCCCATTGCTTGGAATTCTCGGTGGCGACATAGGAATGGTTGACCGCCAGCATCACCTTGATTTTTTCCAGGCCGATGTCGATCTGCGACGACCGCATCTCGTCGAAGATCTCCTTGAAGGCATCCGTCTTGGTGCGGGCGAAATAACTGCCGAGATCTTCCTGGAGCCAGCGCACGTCCGATGCCGTGTTCGCTTGCTGGCGGGCGGCCTCGTTCAACCGGCGTTGGTCAGAGGGATCGAGTTTCGAGCTCTTGGTGCCAAGGATCCGCTCGTAGCCATCGATCAGCGAAGTGGCGATGCCGTTCTGCTCGCCCGCCGCCTTTTTCAAGCGGTTGACAAAGGTCCCGGCCTCGAACTGGCGGTTGGCGTCATTGGCCTTGGCGATGGCGTCCTGCATTTTCTCGACTGCCTTCTTCTGTTCCTCGACCGCTTTCGCCACGTCCTTGCCGGTTTTCTCGGGAGTGTTCGATTGCTCCTGCGATTCGCCGAGTTTCTCCTGCACCTTTGGCAGGTCCTGTTGGGAAAGCTCCTGCATCGACTTGAGCGACTCCGCCATCTTCTTGAGAGTGTCTTTTTCAATGTCGCCATTGCGCGCGGCGTCCTTCATGAGGCTCTCCATTTTTTCAGTCAGGTCCTGCATCCGGCGCTTGCTCTCTTCTTCCGCCGCTTCCTGGGCTTCGAGCCGTTTGGCGGCCTGGTCCTTCTGGAGTTCCTCGCCGCCGAGGCGTTCGAGGCGCTGGTTCTCTTCCAACAGTTCCTGTTCGCGCCGGGCGAGATCCTCGAACTCGGTGATGTTGCGGTCGAACCTGCTCTTCAGAAGTTGCGCGTGCTCGTCGCGAGTCAGGACGTAGAGGGTCACCGGTTCGGAGTAAACCCGGCCGCGATTTGGGAAAAAGTCCTCCGTGTATCCGCGCAGCGTGATCTTCTGCGGTGTGATGCCGAACGCCGCGGGGGAGAACGCCGCAGCCTTGCCGATCCGCCGCTCTTCGGCCGCACCGTCGGCGAGCTTCATCTCGCCTTTGGCAGGTGCTTCGTCGGTGGGTCGGGTGAATTGCCCGGTCCATTCAATCCCCATTTGCCTGACTCCGAAATCGTCCTCCGCCAGCACCTCGAAATCGACCGTTTCCTCCGGCAACATCACCTTCTGGCGATCGATGCCTTGCAGATAACAGGTCGGCACCGCGTCGCGCAGCGCATCGACCCGCAACTTGAATCCGGACTCGCCGGCGAGCCCCAGCTTGTCGGTCCAGGCGAATGGAATTTCGAAGGACACGGTACCGACATCCATCACCGGCGTCTTGGCAGTTAGACCGGAAATGTCGAGCGCGCCGTCGATCGGTAGATAGGCCTCCGCGGGTTCCTTCGGCTCCTCGATGACCTGCGAACGCGTCGGCCCGAAGCTGGCGGACGCGAGGGGCCGGTTGGTCGTTAGATCAATCCGGATCTTGCTGCCCTCCACCGCGCTGATGACACCATTGTTGAGATCCACGGTTTTTTCAGGAATCCCAAGATACGCAGGAGGGGTGACGACGGCGGTCACGGTTTCCATTCCGGGGCGCTGGACCGGCTCGATCCGGACCTCGTGCCGCAGATCTCCCACGTGGAAAACGAGGGTGCCCGGTTCCTGTTGGCCGGGGTAGGTGAAATGATAGGTGTCCCCGGCCAGCGAGGTTTCCACGCCGGGTTGCAGCCCGTAGCGACCGGATGCAGTCGCCGGTCGCTGTTCGGAGTCCTTCGACAACTTGAGCGAAATTTCAAACGCCTCACCGAACGCCACCGCCTGATAGACCGGTGGCTTTTCAAGCCGGGTGAAGGTGTAGCGCTCGGTGTTGGAAAGCGGCATCAGCCAGCGTTGCAGCGCATTGACTCCGGCCCGCGGGGTCACGGTGAATGCCGCTGCGGATATCCCCGCCAGGCACAACGCGGCCAACGCCCAGCGCCGGTGCCGTTGCGGTGGCAGAGCTTCGTCGAGCTTGCGCCTGCCCGCTTCGATCGCCACCGCCTCCATCGCCGCCTCGCGCAGCCGCGGTGAAAGCGTGTCCGCGTTGGCCACCTGGTCCTGAAGCTCGATCACGCCTAACAACCGGTCGCCAAGGCCCGGATAGCGCCGCGCGATCAGGCGGGCGAGCTGGGTTTCCCGCCGCTGCCGCCAGACCCAACGGTGCAGCCAATACGGGGCGAACACGGTGAACAGCGAAATTCCAGCCACCAGGATCGCCAGCCGCACCCAGCCCGGCGTTTGCCAGATCCGGTCCAGCCCGTAAACCAGCAGGAAGGAAACCAGCAACCCGATCAACCCGGCGGCGATCGCTTCCATGATTTTCACCCGCCACAAGTGACGCCGGAAGTCGTCCAACTGAAGCCGCAGGGCTTCGGGAATGACGACTTGATGGGCGGGCGGAGTGGATGGAGAGGCCATGGGAAAATCGACCGGCATTCCGGTCCTGCAACGAATGAAGGAGGCTCCCAAATGGAGGTCGGGAGTTCCAGCGCATTCTCGCTGACTTTAGCGCCTGCCACAAGGGGCTTTGTCTCAACGCCGCACGAGCCGGAAGTTTTTCACCCGGCAGCGGGCGGAACGTTATTTGATCTTCGCCAGCGCCGCCAGGTCCAGCTTGTTTGCGAATGCCACCAGCCCGGTTTCGCCGGTGGCCGCATTGCCCTCCAGCTCCACGAGGATCCGCCCGTCCACCACGATCTGAAGCTTGTTCTCGCCTTCCATGATCGCAGTTTGATCGGAAATCTTGTGCATCTTGCGCTGGGTCATCTTGATCAGTTCCTCGTTCGCAAACAGCGGCAGCAGTTCCGTCACCGTCGGCGAATCCTTCACCACCTTGACCCCGATCCGATTCTCGCCCGAAACGTAGTTCCTCGAAATCGAAACTCCGCCACCGCCCGCCGCCCCGTCGTCAATTTTCAAACTCTCGGCTTTCCACGCATCGACCGCATCAGGGAGCAGCGCGCCGATCTTAATAGCGCTTTGCGCCTCCATCAGCTTCAGCAGTTCGCGCAGCTTGGCGGTCACCGCGTCGGTATCGCCTTTCTTATATTCCGTGAAGGCCTGGCGCATGCCTTCCTCAAAGCCTTCGATCTTTACAGGCTGGGCCTTCACCGGCAACGGCAAAAGAGTGAACACGGCGGCGACAACAGTCAGTTTCAGGATGGGTTTCATGGGGATGGTCGGCTTGTTGGCCTTTCCTCTAAGTTAGTCAGATCCGCGTTGGAAGCTACAATCTTCTCCAGAGTGCGCGACGCTCTGCTCACGCCCGCTGTGGATTCTGCTCTGCAGGATGCGGGGCGGAGCTTTTCCGGCGCAAGAGAAGATGAAGAGCTCCGCGCCGCATGGAGCAGAGCTTCCATCTGCCTTGGCTGGCGCAGAGCGTCCAGCACTCCGGGCGCGAGCCTACGGCTTCGCCGCGAAGGACTTCTCCGCGGCTTCGGCAAGCTGGGCCATTGGCCGGCCCTTGTGGTCGGTGGCGTCCTTGAACTTCGTCTTCAGCTCGCCGAGCAACGCGCGGGCCTTGTCTTTTTCACCGCTTTCCCAAAGTGTCAGCGCGAGCACATACCGGCCATAACCGCCGACCTGGCAGCCGTCGAGATAGTAGCAGTCGCTGAACTTCTCGACCGCGCGGGTGAGGTAGTCGATCCGTTCCTTGCCCTCGCTCATCTGGCCCATGTAAAGCGTGGCGCAGCCGGTGCGGTTGGACTTGTCGAATTTGTCCAACAGCTTGGTCAGACTGGCCCGCGCCTCCGGGGTGCGCCAGTTCTTGTTAGCGACTTGGTAGAGACTCTCGATTTCGGCCAGTTCGTCCGGCTTGTAATGGCGGCGGTCCTCGGCCGCCCGGTTGCGGGCTTTGGTTTTGTTGTCTTCGCGCAGGCGTTCGAGCTTCCGATCCGGAGCGGCCTTGTCTTCGAGTTCCGCGAGCCGCTTTTCAAGGGCGGCGACCCTTTCACGCAAGGCGGCGTCATCGTCCTGCGCGCGGAGGTTGGAAATCCCCGCGGCGGCGAGGGCGAGAACCGCGGCAATGCCGCGGATGGCGGTGGGGATTGGTTTCATGGGTTTGGGAGGATGATGAATGAATGCCAACCCTCCTCAGGGTTTCGCACGTTGGCGGAGTTGTTCGAGGCGGGAGAGGGGCTTTTCGGTTTTGGCCTGCGGTTCGGCGGGCTTGTCCGGTGCCGGCTTGGGTTCTGCGGTGGCGACGGGCGCGGGGGAGGGAGCGTCGATCCGCAGGGTGCTGTTCATGGCGGTTTGGTGGAGGATCGTCGAGCCGTTTTCGGGGATGTTGACGCGGCAGAAAATGCCGTTGTGTTTGCCGACCTTGGCGTCGGCGGCGACGGTGATCGGGAAGGTGAGTTCGGTTTGGTCCCTGGTGAATGTTAGATTCGGGCAGCTCGCGCCGTGGGGGAGTCCTAGCAGCTCGACGGTGGCGGGGCCTTCGAAGGGCTGCAGGGTCTCAATCTTGGCTAACATCGAGGTATTCCTGCCTTGTTCGGTGGCGGCGAGGTCGAGGGTCATGGCAGCGTAAGGCTCGGCCACCTTGAGCGGAGTTAGAGCCGACGAGACGAGCACCGGACCCTGCGGGGTGTTCGCTTCCGCCAGCACGCAGACTTGCCAATCGGCGACGGCGGCATCGTTGCTGGCGTTGAGCTCGTAGGCGATTTCCGATTGGTCGCCGGGAATTTCGAGGGTGACGGGACCGCTGATTCCCGGGGGATTCCACAGGAAGCGGACGGTGATTTTTTCGGCATAGCCGGCGCTGCGGGTGGCGCGGACCTTGAGGGCCAGCGTGCCGTTTTTCACGATCGGAACAGGCGGGGCTTCGAGGTCGATTCTGAACGGAGCCTCGGCGATGACGGCGGTGGCGATCCGGTCGAACGATGCGGAATGATAGGCACCCTGGTTGTTGACGTCCACGTGATGAATGGTGTCGACCAGTCTGCCGGTTAGAGCGGGCGCGTCGCCGGTGGTGCGCAGGGCAAACGGATGGAGTCCGCCGGCAATGGGAGCGTCCGCTGCGGCCTCGAAGACGACGGGGAAAGTCGTGATGGAGCGGGGGACCGGTGGCGCGTGCAGCTTCACTCCGGCGGGCAAGGAACCTGCTTCGAAGACGGAATCGCAGGCGATGTTTTCCCGCGTGAGGTTGATGACGGCGGCGTAGCGGTTGCCGCGCGGGACGGGGAAGGTTTTCCATTTCTGGCTCAACACCCGCTCGACGGTGGGCAGGGTGGCGGCGAGGGAGGGGGATTTTTCGGTGATTTCGATGCGGTAGGTGAAGTCGTCGCCGCTGCGGTTCAACTGGTCTCGGATCTTCAGGAGATATTCGCCATCCGCGGGACAGGTCCAACTGATGATGCTGTCGGGCGAGCCCTGGTCATCGTTGGTGGCGAGCTGTTTGCGATCGGCCTGATGGACTGATAGAACCGAGTCGAGCGGAGAGCGGTGGTCGCGTGCGAGCACGCGGATGACGAGGCTCTGATCCTTTTTCGCGGTGAATTTGAACCAGTCGACCGGCTGCGTCCGATCCAAGACTCCGTGAATCGCGCACGGCGGAGCGGGAGCCGCCAGCGGGCCTTGCTGCATGCCGGCGAATTCACCAATATAATCCAGGGGCGACACGGTGATCCAGTGCGGCGAAGGTGCCGACAGGCCGTCGACTATCGGAAAAACGGGGAACCGTGAACTGGGTTCGGACGGTAACGTGATCGATTGTTGAATGGGTCCGCAGGGATCACCGATGAAAGTGAACTCGATGGTTTCTCCCGGCTTTCCGCCCGTGGGAAATACCGCGGTGGGGCGGGGGAAAGTGCCGATGTGCAACCGGTATTGGCAGTCGTCGGTTCCCTCGTAGGCCGCCTCGCGGACGATGATCCGGTAGTCGCCATCCTCCGGGGCGATGATCGAGGCGAAGGCGTCATTGCGAAGCAGCGGCGTGTCGTCACAGGACGCGAGTTCGAATTTCTTCGGGTCGAGGATGGCGACGTAGGCATCGAAAAAGACCCGGCCTAACCGCATGGCCTCGACTTCGACGGATAGACGCTGGCCCTTTTTCAAACTGCACACGTAGTAGTCGTCATCCTCGTTGGCGGCGACTCCCTGGATCGTGGTGTTGAGTTCGATCCGTTGGGCCGTGTCGAATGTGGCGTTAGGCTCGGTTTCCTTGACGGTGGGAAACTGACCCACCCAGAACGAGCGGAGTTCGGAGATCCCGCTGGCCGTCCTGACTCTCATCGAATGCTCGCCAAGCGCCGCGTCGGGGGCGATGACGAGCTTGGCATCGGCCTGCCTCTCGTCGTTTTTCGTGAAACCGGAGACGGTGATGCCTGGTCCATAAAACAAGATCTCGCCAGCGCCCTCCATCCGCTTGCCGAGGAATTGAACGTCCACCTCGGTGCCACGCTGTCCGCCGCGCGGTTCGATCAGGTGGAGTTCCGGGGAAAATGCAGCGAGTGGTGCGAGCGACGCCAGCAACAGTGTGGGAATGGCGCGTTTCACGGTTTCAGGCTTTCCTCACTAACAAAGCGTCGAGCACCTGGCCGCCATCGACGATCTCGATCGGACGGTTGCCCGGGGACATCAGCTCGGAATCGGAGTTGATGCCGATCTGGTGATAGATGGTGGTGGCCAGATCCGCGACGCTCACGCCATCGGTGTCGACCTCGCCGCCGAGGGCGTCGGACGCGCCATGGACGTACCCTTGTTTCATGCCGCCGCCGGCGAGCATGGTGGAGAACACGCGCGGCCAGTGGTCGCGGCCGGCGGTGGCGTTGATTTTGGGCGTGCGGCCGAATTCGGTGGTGACCATGACCAGCGTGGAATCCAACATTCCCCGCCGGTCGAGGTCGCGGATGAGCGCGGCGATGGCTTTGTCGGTGGATGGCAGCTCTTTCTGGATGCCGGCTTTCAGATTGTCGTGATGATCCCAGCCACCGGCAGTTAGAGAAACGAAACGTACGCCGCCCTCGATCAGTCGGCGGGCCAGCAGCATCCGCTGGCCTGGGGCGGTGCGGCCGTATTCGTCCTTGAGGGCGTCCGGCTCGGACTTGAGGTCGAAGGCCTCGCGGGCTTTCTGCGAGGAAATGAGCTTGTAGGCGTGCTGATAGAACGCGTCCATCGAGTCGATGGCATCGCTTTCCTCCAGCGAGCGGAAATGGTGGTCCACCGTTTCCAACAGCGACCGGCGGCGGGCGAAACGGGCGTCGTCCACGCCCTTCGGCAGGTTCAGGTCACGCACCTGGAAATTTCCCTGCGCCGGATCCGCGCCGAGGGCGAAGGGACCGAAGGCGGAGGACAGGTAGCCGGAGTTCGCGTATTCGTTAGGGACGGAGGGGACGCAGACGTAGGGTGGCAAATCATTGCGCGATCCAAGTTCGTGGGAAATCACGGAGCCGATCGACGGATACTCCAACGCCGGCGACGGGCGGTAGCCGGTGAACATGTTGTGAGTGCCGCGTTCGTGCGCGGCCTCGCCGTGGGACATCGAGCGGATCAGCGTGATCTTGTCGGCGATCTGCGCGGTTTCCTTCATGAACTCGCCGAACTGGACGCCGGGGATCTTGGTGTCGATAGCCCCGAACGGCCCGCGGTATTCGGCGGGGGCGAAGGGCTTGGGGTCGAACGATTCCTGATGGGCGAGGCCGCCGGGCAGGAAAATGTGGATGATGCCCTTGGCCACCGCCTCATGGGTGCCGTAGGATTTGGTGGCGGCGGCAGCCTGATCGCGAAGGAACTGCGGCAGGGTGAGGCCGATCCCTCCTAGCAGGCCGACGTAGAAGAACTCGCGGCGGGACGAGTAACGTTCGAGCGGATTGCCGGGGCACTTGGGAATCATGGCGATTTCAGGTCAACAGGCGAAATGCCTCAGCAGGCCGATACGCACGACGGCAGGGAGACGTTTCAAAAATGAAATGATTCACCTTAGGGGTTGGCGTGGAAAGATTTGTGATCTAGGAAAGTCGGCAATGGAAGTGCCGCGCACGGATGGATTGAAACCCGGAAAACTGATCGGCCACGGCGGTTGCGGGCGCGTTTTTCATGCACGCGACGAGAGCGGGGCGGATTGCGCGGTGAAGGTTTTTGATGACCGGGCGATCTCGCGAGGGCTGTTACAGAAAATGACGTTGCGGCTGGAGACCGGGGGCTGGCCTGTCGGGGTGATGAAGGTGACCGCCGCCGACTTCGAGGCGGAGCCACCTTACTGGATCATGCAGTGCGTCGCGGGTGGCGTGGACCGGGACGATCCGGTCCCCCGGAACTTGCAAGTTTTCCTGCGCGATCACCCGGGAACTTATTCCTGGAAGTTGGTCAGATCCCTCGCCCGGGCGCTCGCGCGGATGCATCAGCACCGGGTGCCCCATGGCAACCTGAAGCCCGGCAACATCTTTCTGGCCGACGACGGGGAGGTCATCCTGAGCGACTGGACCCTGGGCAACATGCCCGGCATCAAGCAGTTCACATTCACGGACGCGGTGCTCTATCAGCCACCTGAGCAGCTCCGGAATCCGGCGGGTTATCTTGACGAAGCGGGTTACCGCTGGGACGTATTTGCATTCGGGGTGCTTGCCTACCGGATTCTAACCGGGCGGTTCCCGCGGTGCCACGACACGTTCGATAAGGTCGCCCCGCCCCCCGGCGAGACCCGCAAGGAAGGCATCAAGGCCGATCTATCAAAAATCGCCAGGAATCTCGAAGCCCAGCCCGATGTGAGGTGGCCCGACGCCGCGCACAATCCGCTGGAGGCGGGATTCCGCGAGTGGATCGACCGTTGTCTGCCGCTCGATCCGGAGATGCGGCCGTTCTCGATGATGGAAGTGGTGGCGGGTTTTGACGCGTTGGAAACCAAGGCTGCCGCGGATGCCGAGCGCGAGGCCTTGATGGACCAGCGGCGCAGGGCGGAGCGGCGCTCGTGGCGGACGGTTTTTTACGCGGGAGTCGCCACCGCCGCCGCGATGGTGCTCGGCGGGCTGTGGCACTTGGCGGGTTCGCAACTGTTGAAGGAAAGAACCGAGCGCTTTAACGAAGCTCTTCTGCTCAAGTCCGTGGGCGACGCCGCCGTAACCAGCAAGGCGGGTGCCGAGGCTAAAATGGCCGAGGCCAAGCAAACGCTGGAATATGAGCGCGAGCTGTCCCTCGCACGGCTAGAAGCGTCGCGGCTGATAGGCGACCGTCTGTTTGCCTGGGCCATGGAAAAAGGCCACCGGCGTTTGCCGCCGCTCGACGGCCGCGAACTGCGTCTGAAACGGCTTGAACGCTACTTCGAGGATTTTCTAACACGCACTGCCGACATCGCGTCCCTCGCCGACGAACGGGCGCGGATCCGGGTACAACTATCGGAGATCTCGCTCGCCGCGGGCGATGCCCCTGCCGCCAGCAAACGGCTAGGCGAAGCCCTGGCGGCCTTGCACGACTTGCCGATGGATGCGGAGCTGAAATTCCGGATGGCCACCAATTCGCTGCTCCTCGCATTGCTTCGCCAATCCAACGGCGATCCCGAGGCCGAGCAATCGTTCGTCGCCGCGCGCAAGGCTCTATCCAATGTGCCGCAGACCGAGGTGGATGCGGACCGCCTGAACCAGCTTCTCGCGATCCTGGATTTCCACGAAGCCAAGATCCTCGCGGCGCGGGGGGATGATGCCAAGGCCCTCGGACAACTGCTGCGTGCGACCCAGACTCTCAACCGGATCGCCGACCAGCGGCCGGACGCGGCGATCCTTCGCTCCGAGCTGGCTGCCTGTTATCTGTCTTCCGCGACGGTTCTCGAAGGCATGGGCAAGCTGGGAGACGCGCGTGAGGTGCGGTCGCTGGCCACGGTGGAATTGGTGAAGTTATTGAAGGAAAAGCCCGACGATTTCGGGCTGCGATTGGATCTGGCGGGCTGCTACGGTGCCATGGCCGAGTCCGCCGTGCTCGCCGGCGACATCGCGGGTGCGGAAGCGAATTCCAAGGAGGCGATGAGGTTCCTGGACGAGCTCGTCGTCGAGCAGCCGGACAATGCGGAAGCTGTTTCAAGGAAAGCCTCCCAACTCGGGCTGCGTGCCGGAATCCTCCGCGACCGGGGATTTTCCGCCGAGTCGCTCAAAAACTACGAGGAAGCGATCCGGATGCTGGAGGCGGTCCGCGCGTCGGCCCCGGACAACGCGCTCGTGTCCTACCGGCTGGCGCTGCTGTGGTGGCAAAAGGGTCGCATGTTAGGGATGGCCGGCCAGCGCGACGAGGAAATCACCCTGATCCGGAAAGCCCGCGATTTGCTCGGTCAACTGGAGTCCGGGCCCGCGATCGCCGGCCCGCGTCCCGAGCAACTGCAGACGTCGGGCGCTTATCTCCTAGGCGACCTCGGCCACGCGCTCCAGCTTGCCAACCGCAAGGACGAATCGGCCAAGGCCTTCACCGATGCGGTGGCGCAGTGGGAGAACCTGCTGGGATCCCGTCCGCAGAGCGAGGAATACAGCGAGGGTCTCGCCTGGTGCCGCCAGCGCTTGGAGGATTTGAAGTGATCGTGCGTTTCTAACCGTCGAATCGCATCAACAGATACTCGCCGAGCCCGTCCGACCCGCGGCCCTGTTCGGTCCAGCCGTGTTTTTGATAGAATGCCCGCGCCGGGTGGTTGGCGACCAGGCATTTCAAATGATAAGGACGCGGGAGCCATGCATCAAGGCTCCGCAGCAGCCGCGAGCCGATGCCTTGCCGCTGGTGCGCGGGATCGACATACAGGTGATGCACGAAACTCTCCACCCGCAAGACCGAGATGAAGCCAACCGACCGGCCATCCCCACCGTCTGCCAGATAGATGGTCTCTCCTTCGGTCATGGCGGCGAAGTCGGAAATCCCGAAGGAGTCCGGATCCAGCCAATGAAATGCCCGGACCCGGGCGGCGAGGAAAATCTCCGCAAGGGCGGGGGTGTCCAAATCGGTATTACGACGGATGGCGTACATGGAGGTGGTGATGGTATGAGGACTTCACCAAGTGATCGGAGCGCCTTTATAACAGATCGCCGGCTCGTCGATGCGTTCGTGGCGGGCAATCATGACTTTTTCGATTTCACCACCAACAGTTCCAGTCCGTTGAACTGGGAAAACGCCTTGTCGGTTGTGACCATCTGGAATCCGGAACGCAAAGCGAAGGCGGCCAACCACGCATCCATCCACAGCTTCGGCGAGTTGTTTTCTCGGATCGCGAATGCTTTCCATGCTTCTTCCACGCCCTCCGGTTCATTGGCGAAGGTGATGCGCTCATCCGCCATAAACTTATCGACGACGTCCCATGCCTCGCGGTTGGTGAGCGGGGGAATTCCGTAGCCGGCCATCACCTCGGCGGTGGTTAGAAGTCTGACCAATCCCTGCTGGGTCGCCCGGCAGAAGAAGATGCAGGCAAGGGTCTCCACGCCATCCAACCAGATTCGCGCCGCCTCATGGTGTGAGTGCCCGGAAAGCGCCAACGCCAACCAGATGTTAACGTCCGGCAGCTTCATGGCTCCATTTCACTTCCTGTTTCAGCAGCACTTCCGCCAATTGATCCGGGCTCAATTCCACCGCAGGAGCCACCGGAGTCCGGCACGCGATCAATGGCAGTTTCACCCGATGCCGGGTCGCATCTTGAGGCGGGGGTGGTTGGGACAGTCCGCGACGGAAAATCTCGGTCGCCACGTCCCGGAGTTTCCGGCCCTCATGCGCGGCACGCAGTTTCATTTCCCGGACAAGGTCGCTGGGCAAATCGAATGTTGTTTTCATGTGGCCAGCTTTCCAACTTTCCAGCTTTCTGTCAAGACGGCCAACGCGACCGCCGCCTGGGAAAATGTCGTCGCCGCCTGCTTGAGCGAGACATCCATGCCCCCAGTCATTTTCCCGTTCACGGGCTTTACCTGCCCGCGGATGCGGGTAGCCTCGGGCCGAGCACTGCACATGGCGGAATCTGAAAAACTCGACACCCTGCAATCGGTGGAACTGGCCGAAGGCGTCGAAATCCGCCTGCGAATGGCCGGGCCGATGCTGCGGGCGGGCGCATACCTGATCGATTTCCTGATCCGCTTGGCGGTGCTCATCGTCGGCGGGATCGCCGTGAACTTCGCGGGCATCGCTATCGGCGGGAACGTGGTGGGCGGGGTGATGTTGCTGGCGTGGTTTCTCATGGATTGGCTCTATCCGGTGTTTTTCGAGGCGGGAAAACGCGGGGCCACGCCGGGCAAGCGGGCGCTGGGACTGCGGGTCGTGCAGTCAACCGGCTCGCCGATCACGCTGGGCCAGGCGGTGGTGAGGAACTTCCTGCGGTTCATCGATGGCATGCCGTTTTTCACGTATTGTTTCGGGCTGACGAGCTGCCTGGCGACCAAGCGGTTCCAACGGTTAGGTGATCTGGCGGCGGGCACGGTGGTGATCTACGACCGGATCCGGCCGATGCCGGTGGTCGCCGCACCACCGCCGATGGCTGCAGTGCCTTTACCGGTGGGTCTGACGGCCAATGAAATGCGGGCGCTTGCCCTGTTCCGCGAGCGCGCGGGGTTGTGGTCGGACGGCCGGCGGGCGGAGATCGCGGACCAGGCATCGGTGTTGAGCGGGGCGACGGGCGCGACGGGTGTCAGCCGGCTGATGGCGATGGCGCATTGGCTTCAGGAAAAAAGGGGGGAACGGTGACGTCGGGCGATTTCGAGCACAAGAACATGGCGCGCTGGGCGGAATACGAGCTGTTGGTTTCGCTGATGGAGAAGGGCAAGGCGGGGCCCGAGGCGGAGAAACTGCCGCGCTTGTTCCGTGAGCTGAGCCTGGACCTGTCGCTGGCGGAGTCCCGGATGTATGGAGGAAACGTCACCGAGCGCTTGAACGAACTGGTGATTCGCGGCTACGAGCTGATCTATCGGACGCGGCGCGGGAGTTGGGAAAACGTGGTGAACTTTGTCGCGGTCAAGTTCCCGCAGGCGGTGCGCAAGGAGTGGCGCTTGTTCTGGCTTTGCAATGCGGTGTTCTGGCTGCCGTTCTTCGCGATGATGCTTTCCGCGGGGCATGACATCCGCTGGATCCAGGCGGTGCTGGGCGCGGACGGGATGGCGTCGATGGAGCAGATGTACGGAGGCAGGGAGGAGCAACTCAGCCACCTGCGCTCGGAGTATGGCTCCAATTTCATGATGTTCTGTTTCTATATCTATAACAACGTGGCGATCGACTTCCGGATCTTCGCGGGCGGCATGGCGGCGGGCGTGGGCACCTTGTTTTTCCTGTTATTCAACGGTCTGCATATCGGCGCGGCGGCTGGCTATGTGAACCACGCGTGCAATCCGGAATCATTCTGGTCGTTCGTTGCGGGGCACTCGTCGTTCGAATTGTTAGGCATGGTGGTGGCCGGCATGGCGGGCATGCGGCTCGGGCTGGCGATCCTGCGGCCCGGGCGCCTGCCGCGGGTCAGGGCGCTGGTGGTGGCCTCGAAGGAAGCGCTGCCGCTGATCTACGGCGCGGCGATCATGACCACGCTGGCGGCGGTGGTGGAAGGGTTCTGGTCGGCGCAGGCGGTTCCATCGAATTTGAAATACACCGTGGGGATCATCGGTTGGATCTTGCACATCGCGTATTTCACGCTGGCAGGAAGGAGGTCCGGCCATGCGGCTTGACACGGTGACGGCGGAGATCCGCCCGCGCAGCGATTGGGAGGCGGTGGACCTGGGCTTCGCGATGGTTCGGCGGAGTTTCTGGCGTTGCATCACGGTGTGGTGGCTGGCGCTGGGAATTCCCGCAGCCATCGCGGCGGTGCTGTTATGGGATCATCCGATGATCTTGTTAGTCCTGTTCTGGTGGGCGAAACCGGCGGGCTCACGGCTGGTGTTGTTCGAACTGAGCCGGCGCTTGTTCGGCGAGGAACCGTCATGGCGCACGGTCTGGCGGGAAATCCCGCGGGCGTGGACGCGGCGGTTTTTCCATCGGTTCCTGTGGGCGAGGTTCTCGCCGTGGCTGCCGGTGACGCTGGCGGTGGAGGATTTGGAAGGTCTGCGAGGCAAGGCCTACAAGCAACGCTGCGGCCAGGTGGTGCGCCGCGGTGAAGGCGTGGTGATGTGGATCTATTTTCTATCCGACGCGGCGGCGGCATGGATCGGCCTGGGCATCCTCGGGCTGGTGATGATGCTCGTGCCGGATGGCCAGGACACCGCCTGGCAACTGGCGGTGGAGTCGTGGGATCCGAATTTCCCGATGGAGCTGCCGTTGCTGATCAGCCGCACGGTGGTGGCCTGCGTGATGGCGGCGATCTCCCTAACCGACGTGTTCGTGATCGGCGCGGGCTTCGGGGTTTACATCAACAACCGGACCTGGATCGAAGGCTGGGACGTGGAGCTGGCGTTCAAACGACTGGCGCAGCGGTTGGGAAAAATCGCGGTCACCGTGCTGGCGTTTTTCATGATAGGCCTGCCCGCGGAAGCCGCGGTATCGAAATCTCCCTCCGAAGCGATCCAACAGGTGAAGGCGGACGAGGCTTTCAAGGTGCACACGGTGACGGACAGGGTGCCGAAGCAAACGAAGGCCTCCACGTCCTCGTTGCCGACCGATTTGATAGAAATTCTGATGACGATCTTCGCCATTTGTGCCGCGGTGTTGCTGGTGGGCTTCCTCGGTTGGATGTTGTGGAAAAACCGCCACGCACTCCGGCTGCGCGGAGGTGGCGTGAGGTTAGATCCGGTGGCTCCGACCGCACGGGTGGTGATGGGGATGGCGGTTTCGCCGGACACGCTGCCCGCCGATGTCCCGGCCGCGGCCTGGGTGCTGTGGCAGCAGGGCCGGCATCAGGAGGCGCTGGGATTGCTTTACCGCGGGTCCATTTCGCGGGTGATGGAGTTAGGCCGCGTGGAAATCCATGAGTCGGACACCGAGGGCGACTGCATGCGGCGCGTCGAACAGGCCGGCGCGGCGGTGCATCCGGATTATTTCCGCGGGATCACCGGGATGTGGACCAGGCTGGCCTACGCGGGTGTTAGTCCGGCGGATTCGGAAGTGCAGGCGCTCTGCCAACAATGGCCGTTCGGTGGAAGGAGGGTGGCGTGAGGTGGCTCGCAATGCTGGCGATGGCGGTCGCTCTAACGGCTTGCGATTACACCGAGGTGAAGCGCGAGATCGGCTACAAGGGCAAGGCGCGGATCAATCCCTGGCTGGCCGCCGAGCGCTTCGCCGCGCGTTACGACGAGGAGGTGCGTTCGCTTGCTTCGTGGACCGCGCCGGAGTTCGAGGACGCGGTGTGGTTTGTCCCGGCATCAGTTCTGAGTAATGAAAGTTTCACCCGAAGGATCGAAAGTTGGGTGGCGGAGGGCGGGCATCTGGTGTTGCTGGTCGAACACGCGGATTCCGAGACGAACGATTGGTCGAGCCACGCGACGGAAGCCGAGTTGTCTCCGGCGCTGTTGGGAATGTTGGATGGGGCGGGGATCTGGCTGGAGGAAAGTGAAGGTTCGAAGAACACGGTCAATGCTTCCCAAATCGAGTTCGAGGGGGAATCCTACAAGGTGGACGCCAAGTCCGACACCTGTGTCTCGGTTGATAATGGCGAACCCGGCGTTTTCGCGTCGGTCCCGAGCGGCGACGGGCGGATTACCGTGCTCACCGACGCGCGCTTGTTCCGCAACCGATGGATCGCCGACCACGAGCACGCGGCTTTGTTGGACGCGCTGATCCGGGTGACGGAGTATGAGGGCGGCATCGCCTTCATGCGCGGCTCGGGGCTCTCGCTGTGGGGCTTGCTGGGCAATCACCTGTGGCCGGTTCTGCTAGGGTTGGCGGTTCTAACCGTGCTGTGGCTGTGGAAAAATTTCAGCCGCTTCGGACCGGTCGAGGCGGCGGAAGGCGCATCCACCTTGCGCGGCTACGAGCATCATCTGGAAGCGCTCGGCGATTTCCAATGGCGGCTCGACCGGGCGGCGGCGCTGCTGGTGCCGTTGCGCGCGCAGATCGTCGAGCGCGGGCAACGGGTGGTCAC